>JAYSTT010000445.1:0-6850 GCA_043719495.1 Ferruginibacter sp.
CTGAAAAAGGGAATGCAGAAATAAGAATAGTAAATATTACCGGTCAATCTGTTTTAATAAAACAATCAACATTGACAGAGGGGTATAATAGTATTCAAATAGAAGGATTAAATAAATTGGCATCGGGAATATACATGGCCCTGGCTATTATAAATGGAATAATAGTTAATAATCAAAAAATCATCAAAAATTAATAACGGCAAGTAAAAATTATTTTCTAAAAAATTACATGGTTGTTAAAAATTATTTGCGTTTTATACCTAAAAATTAGTAAAAATACTGTCAAAAAAAATTGCGTTTTCCGAAATTTGTATTATCTTTACAACAGAAATTGTAAATGACCATTACCTCGGTTATTCATTTTTTCAAGTCCGAACCCAATCTTCCTCTTAAGAACCATCCAGGTTCCAGCAAGTAGTAACACTACCGCAGTTTCTGGAGAATAATTCTGAAACGTTTAAACACAAGAAAAATGAAAACAATTTCTACATTAGTTTGTAAGGTAATAATTACTATTACAATTTTTTCTTTAAATTTTACTGCTGTTAATGCTCAATGTACTGCACCTGCAATGGTTTGGGAAAACCCTGTTTTGGTTAGCGGAAATGCTGGCGAGCAAGGAGCAGAATATAAATTTCCATCAGTAACTGCAGGTGTAGATGCTTTTGTAAAAATATTATCATTAAATGGAGGCGCTACTTTAACCGATATTGATAATACTACCTATGGTTATAATGCAGCATGGCAGCCGGTAGTAAAAACTCCCACCACTCAGGGTGTATCAAGTTCCCACGTGAGTTTTAGAATTGAATTTAAAAATGCTGATGGGTCAATACATATTTACCCCTGTTTTCAGTTATCCTTTATTGATGTTGATGGCGATGACCAGGCAGTTAAAGAATATGTTGCAGCTAAAAACCCGGATAGCATTACGGTTTCTAATACAACTGTACTTACAGTTACATTATTAAGTGGGAATATGGTTCAGGCAATTGGACCGATTGCAAATTATACAAATATTGATACTTCATCATGGAATACAAATATCAATTTCAGATACTCCAATGCAGGAAAAGTAAATGAAGTATGGGTTGGCAGTAAGACTGACGCTTCTTTTACAGTTCAGGACAGATATAGCTGTGGTTTTTTTCAGCAAATAACAATGCCCGTTACAAATTTGTTGCCTGTAAAATATTCTTCATTTGATGCTGTGGCAGTGGATAAAACTATTACTTTAAATTGGATAACCGAAAGTGAAATAAACAATAGTCATTTTGAAGTTGAGCGTTCTTTTGATGGCACTAATTTTACTACAATTGGCCTTGTTTTAGATGGTTTTGAAAACGGGGCTAGAAAAAGCTACCAGTTTAAGGATAATGCAATAGAACTAAAATCTAAAACTATTGTTTACTATCGCTTAAAGCAAATAGATAATAACGGTAAAATAACTTATACCAACATACTTGTTGTAAAGTTGCAGGCAAAAGAAGGGGTAGCTATTGAAACAACACCTAACCCTTTTACAGAAAAATTAAGCGTACGTTTTACTACTAATGAAACGGGTACCGCTGTAATAAATCTCATAAGCAGCAATGGCCAAAAAATATTAAGCAAGCAATCTGTAATAAGTAAAGGATACAATACTTTACAATTAAATGGTCTTATCCAACTGGCACCCGGAATGTATGTTGCCCAGCTGTATATTAATGGGGTAGCCACAGGGGTACAAAAAATTATTAAAAACTAATTATAACCAGGCACCAATAAGGTTTACAGGAGTTGCTGGTGTTTTTACCCTATACCGGCAACCTCCTTTTACCCGAACTAACTGCAAAAAAAATTAATCACCAAAATAAAATATATGAAAACGATACTGCATTTAATTATGAATAGCCAATTTACAATGTGGTGTCAACAAATTACAAACAACTATGGCCTGGCGCCCACTCAATATAGTTTTCAACCATTGCCATCCTATTGGGAAATGAATTCAGGTACTAAGAAATTTTGATACGTAAAAATTGAAATTTAAAAAAACAGGATCATTTTATACGCTAATAAAATCAACTAAATTTTAATGCCAGCAAAATAATAATACCCTAACCAACGTTAATATCCCACCCGAAAGACAAGTAAACGTTGTTAGTGCTTGGTTTACGAAGTTTTCTTTGGGGGTTACAGAATCGAAAGATTCTTAACAAAAGCCGCATTTCTATGTGGCTTTTTTGTTTTTTCTTCTTATATTTACATACCATTCTTCCTGTGCAAAAGCTGTGTATTTTTTTTATCTATTTACAGGCAACATTTACCCCATAGTTGGCACCCGGTTACAAAATTTATTTATTAAATTGTGCTATTCTTTTTATACCAACACAACATGAGAAAATATTTACTGCTGACAATAGTTTTAATTAATTCAGTTTCTGCATTTTCGCAAGATCAATCTAATAAAGGAAAAGATTTTTGGTTAGCTTACCCCGCTCACAATGCGGGTACAACCTCAAGAATGGCTTTATACCTTACATCTGATATAAATACAACTGGTACTGTTCAATTTAACGGAAATACAATTCCTTTTACAATTACTGCAAATCAAACAACAGTTGTACGTATTGGCAACGCAACTATACCGTCAAATGCAAGTTGTTACATAGCATCTAATAACGTTATAGAGATTAATAAAGGTATTCATATTACAGCTTTAAAACCTGTTGTTGCTTACGCTCATATTCTAAATTCTGCCGTTTCGGGTTCAACACTACTGTTACCTAAAAATGTATTGGGTAGAGAATACGTAGTTTCTACATATGTGCCACAAGGAACCACATTTAATGTTGAAAAATGTCAGTTTGTTATAGTAGGAGTAGAAAATAATACTACAGTAGAAATTAGACCAATTAATGCTGATATTTCCGGCGTACATCCTGCTGGTGTTTCATTTCAAATAACATTAAATCAGGGAGATGTTTATCAGTTCCAGTCTTTTAATGAACTTTCAGGTTCAAAAGTAGCTTCTGTTTCTAATGGAGGTGGGGCATGCAAAAAAATTGTTGTGTTTGGTTCAACTACAAGAAGTGCAATAGGATGTGGAGCTGCCGGATCTGGTGATAATTTGTTTCAGCAATTAACTCCAGTCCCTTCCTGGGGGAAAAATTATATTACTGTTCCTTTTATTTTAAAGAATCATGATATAATCAGAGTATATGTTTCTAATCCTGTTACACCTGTTATTGTAAATGGTGCTGTATTGCCATTAGGTACTTTGATAAATAGTTCTTATTACGAATTTAACGCAAATACACCGCAGGAAATAACTTCTGCTGAAGGTATTGCTGTCTATCAGTATATCATTACCCAAAACTGTGACGGTGTACAAAGTGATCCCGAAATGATATTAATTAATTCCACAGAACAAACACTAAATGATTTAACTTTTATTTCAGCTGAAAGAACTTTAACACCACCCAATACCAATATTACAAGTCATTATGTAAATGTTATTATTAAAAACACAGGTACTGCTTTAAGTAGTTTAAGGATAGATGGTGTTGTACCTGCAGCAATATTTAATCCAATTGGAGTTACAAATTATGTTTATGCACAAATAAATTTAACTGGTACAACTACTGCTGCTAACCCAGATCATAGAATTGTGAGCGATTCTGGTTTTATTGCTATTGCATATGGCTATGGAAATGTAGAATCTTATGGTTATAATGCAGGCACTAATGTAAAAGATTTATTAACACAAACTCAGATTGAAACTGAGTTTGGTATAGAAACTACACCCTCGGTATGTTCAGGATCCCCATTCAGGTTTAAAATTTCATTGCCTTACCAACCGGATTCA
Organism: Ferruginibacter sp.; assembly: GCA_043719495.1. Taxonomy (GTDB): domain Bacteria; phylum Bacteroidota; class Bacteroidia; order Chitinophagales; family Chitinophagaceae; genus Ferruginibacter. Next base: position 3,851 of record JAYSTT010000445.1, read on the forward strand.
ATTTTTTGGAATTTAAGTAAGCTACCAGTGCCAACTCCTGCTAATGTTACAATTTATCCACCACCAGATTCAACAACATTAGTAGGTATAATACCTATATACTGGTACTCTTTGCCTTTAATTTATAATGTAAATACAATAGGTGTTTACGATATTGACATACTAACATACATCAATGCTCCCTCTATTTGTGGTGCTACTCAGGAAATAACTTTTCCTTTACAGGTATCCGATCCCCCCATTGCAGATTTTGCATGGATAGCTCCCGGCTGCCCTGCCGAACCTGTATTTTTTATTGACAATACCACTACAGTAAAACCTACTTATAAGTGGTGGTGGGATTTTGGAGATGGAAATTTTTCTACTTCCAAAAGCCCTTCGCATATTTATACATCACCTGGTACTTATACCGTTCGTTATAGCAATGTTACTACTCCTGGTTGTTTAAGCGATACAATATCGCATCAAATAATTGTACCCCCATTGGCAACTGCAACAATAAGTGGCGATAACACGGTTTGTATCAACAGTGCATCTCCTGATATTACTTTTACCGCAACTGGTGGCAAAAACCCATATCAATTTACCTATTCCATTAATAATGCACCAGATGTAACAATTAGTACAGCGGTTGGCAACAGTACAGTTACATTGCCCGTGCCAACTGCTACAGCAGGTACTTTTAATTATTATTTAAGGAGTGTGAAAAATATTGGTTCAACAGTTTGTACCCAGCCACAGTTAGATACAGTTGTTGTTACCATTTTACCTGATGCAACAGTTACGCTTACATCGGCAGTAGGTACCAATAGCCAAACAATATGTATTAATAATGCATTAGCAAATATTACTTATGCAGTTGGGGGTAGTGGTAATGGGGGTAGTGTAGCCGGTTTACCTGCTGGTGTTACCGGAACATATGCAGCGGGTGTAATAACCATAACAGGAACACCAACTGTTAGCGGAACATTTAATTATACTGTAAGCACAACAGGGCCATGCGTTAAGCCAACAGCTGCTGGAACCATAACTGTTACACAAGACGCAACAATAGCTTTAACATCTGCTGCAGGAACGGATAATCAAACCCTTTGTATAAATACCCCATTAGCAGCAATTACTTATGGAGTAGGAGGGTCTGGTACAGGCGGCAGTGTAACTGGTTTGCCAGCTGGTGTTACAGGCACTTATGCAGGAGGTATAATAACAATTACAGGTTCGGCAACTGTTAGCGGAACATTTAATTATATTGTAAATACGACTGGTCCGTGTGTTAAACCTGCAATTGGCGGAACAATAACCATTACTGCCGATGCAACAATAGCACTAACTTCTGCCGCAGGTACAAACAATCAAACTGTATGTATTAATAACGCAGTATTAAATATTACTTATGCTGTTGGCGGCACAGGAAACGGAGGAAGCGTAACAGGCTTACCTCCGGGTGTAACGGGCACTTATGCAGGCGGTATTATAACCATAACGGGAACACCAACCCTTAGCGGAACTTTTAATTATCTTGTAAGTACAACCGGGCCATGTGTTAAGCCCACAACCCCGGGAACTATAACTGTTACTGCAGATGCAACAATAGTTTTAACTTCTGCACCAGCAACTACCAATCAGGCTGTGTGCCTTAATGCTGCTATTGCAAATATTACTTATGCAGTTGGTGGTACTGGTACCGGCGGTAATGTAACAGGTTTGCCAGCTGGAATAAGTGGTACATATGCAGGGGGTATAATAACAATTACAGGTTCTCCATCGGCAAGTGGTACATTTAATTATACAGTAAATACCTCGGGGCCATGTGTTAAGCCTACTGCTATCGGAACAATCATTGTTCATCCACTACCCACACCAAACTTCTCTTTCACCCTGCCATCATGCGATACAAGGGTAATTACTTTTACCGATAACTCTGTTGCCAACGTAGGTACATTAACTAACTGGGTATGGAATTTTGGCGATGGCAATACCGCAGCTGGTACACCTGTAACGCATATTTATCCTGCTGCAGGTAATTACAACGCCACCATTACAGTTACTACCAGTAACGGTTGCAGCAATGCATTACCATTTACAAAAGTGGTTACAATTAATAACAGGCCACAAGCTGGTTTTATAGTGCCCGAAGTCTGTATTAATGATGTGGCAGCGGTATTTACCGATACCAGCAAAATTGCAACAGGTGGTTTTAATCCTTTGGGTTACGAGTGGAATTATGGTGACCCAGGTTCGGGGGTATTAAATAATTCAACTGGTATAAATGGTTCTCATTTATATACAGCAGTGGGTTCATATACTGTAAGGCATATTGTAACCAGTAGCTTGGGATGTAAGGATACCATTGTAAACAATATCTTTATTAATGGTGCAGACCCCGTAGCTAATTTTTCTGTTACAAATGCTGGTACATTATGTGCCAATGATTCTGTATCAATTGTAAATATTTCTACAATAAGTGCCGGTAGTATAACTAAAGTAGATATTTACTGGGATTTTGTTGGTGCACCCACAGTTGTGCAAACTGATGATTTTCCTGCACCTAATAAAGTGTATAGGCATAAGTATCCCAATTTTCAAACACCGCCAACCAAACCTTACAGCATACGTTTTCGTGCCTATTCAGGAACTTTATGCCAGGATGTAAAATCAACAACCATAACGGTTAACGCTGCACCAAAAGTTCAATTTAATGCAATGGCTGCTGCCTGTTTAGATGCTGCGCCATTCCTTATAACACAGGCAAGCGAAATTGGTGGGGTACCGGGTACTTTTGTATATTCAGGTACAGGTATTACTTCGGCCGCAGGCATGTTTAACCCTGCATTGGCCGGTGTGGGTACACATACTATTAAATATACTTTTACATCAACTGCTGCTGGTTGTGTAGATACTATTAGCCGTGCAATTACAGTATTGGATACAGCTACTGCTAAATTTTCCTTTGCCAATCCGGTTTGTGAAGGAACAGCAGCAACTTTTACGGAGCAGTCG
>JAYSTT010000446.1:0-6849 GCA_043719495.1 Ferruginibacter sp.
GCAGCAAAAATAAAAAGAGGTGTTTGCAGCGCCGGGCATAAAGCATTATGGGCTGCAGAGTTTGGAGGATTGCCTCCCAATGAATTTTTTAAATCGCTTCATCTTCTCTTAAAATATGTAATAATTTAGCCCAAAACCATTCGCTGCTGTAAATACCGCCAACAAATTGTAAATAATTAATGGGAAATTTTGTGGCATGTATATTAATTTCTTCTGCTTCTTTGGTAGCAGTATGATCTTTCCATAGAACAAACATGGCATTAGGATTATTTTCTAATCCCGGTATTAATGCAAGAGGGGTTCCTGTTGCATCAACTGCAATTGGAGTGGAGCCGGTGGTATCAACAGAAATACCTTTTATATTCCCTGCCACGGCGGAGCCTGCTTTTTGTAAACAATCTTTAATAGTTGCTTCCAATCCTTCCACATAATCTAAAGGATGCTGGCGAAATTGATTTTTTATTACATTGCAATATTTGCCTTCCTTCCATCTGGGATAATAAAAAACAGCTGATGCAACCTCATCTCCGTTTATTGCATTTACCAAAACAGTACGAACAGAATCCGTTCCATAATCAATCCCCATTACAAATTTTGTTTCGGCCATCATCGTTATAAATTTACCAGTTGAATAAATAAATCCCCGTGGTAATTCTCTATAAAGCAAATAATATTATCGTTATCAAATTCTTCTTTGGTATGCATAGTGGTAATTACAACTGCTTTCATGCCTGCTCTTGCAGCTGCTTCCACTCCTTTGGGTGAATCTTCAAATACAATACAATTTTCCACTGCAATGTTTAATTTCTCTGCACATAGTAAAAATGTTTCGGGATGCGGTTTGCTTTCCACCACATCATAAGCACTTACCAACACAGGAAAATATTTATGCAACTGCAAGCCATTCAGTATATATTCAATATTAAAAGGAATTGCTGCTGAGCCGATCGCCATTTTTATTTTCGAATCATGGGCCTGTTTTAAAAAAACATCTAACCCATCAATCAGCTTTAAATAAGGCCTGAAATTTTCCTGATACCTCGTTTCCTTTTCAATAATCATTTCCTTAATTTCTTCTCTTGAAAATCTATCAGGAAAAACCCTTTCTAACAATTCTTCATTTTTACCATAGCATTGCAGCTTGGTTTCTTCCAATGAAATGGTAGCTCCTAAATTATTTAAAATCTGATGCCATGCTTTAATATGAAACTGCATATCATCTATCAACGTACCATTTAAATCAAACAAAAAAGCTTTTTGCTGTGCCATATTTTAAATAAACCTGTTTATGATATTCTCTAAATATTCCTGTCTGCCACTTGTTACCTCAGGTTCACCATTAGCAGCTGCATAATTTCTCAGGTCTTCCAAAGTTAATTTACCATTTTCAAAGTCCTTTCCTGTACCGTTATTAAAGCTTGCATAACGCTCCGTGCGGAAGCTTTTGTAATCAGATTTATTCAACATATTATCGGCAACAATTAATGCCCTTGCAAAAGTATCTATACCGCCAATATGTGCATGAAACAGGTCTGCTGCATCAGTAGAGTTACGACGGATCTTTGCATCAAAATTAATACCACCACCAGCAAAGCCCCCTGCTTCTACAATCACCAACATGGCTTCTACCAGTTCCGTAATATTATTAGGGAACTGATCGGTATCCCATCCATTTTGATAATCGCCACGGTTGGCATCAATACTGCCTAACATGCCTGCGTCTGCAGCTACTTGTAACTCATGCTGAAAAGTATGACCAGCTAAAGTAGCATGGTTCACTTCAATATTCAATTTAAAATCATTCAGCAAATCGTACTGGCGTAAAAAACCAATTACAGTTTCGCTGTCATAATCGTATTGGTGTTTGCTTGGCTCACATGGTTTTGGTTCAATAAAGAAAGTACCTGTAAAGCCATTACGCCTTGCATAATCTTTTGCAGTATGTAAAAATTTGGCAAAATGTTCTTTTTCTTTTTGCATATTAGTATTCAGCAAACTCATGTAGCCTTCCCGACCACCCCAAAAAACATAATTCTCCCCTTTTAAATGTATAGTTGCATCTATCGCTGATTTTGCCTGGGCTGCTGCGTGGGTTAATACATGAAAGTTGGGGTTAGTGGCTGCCCCATTCATATATCTTGGATTAGAAAATAAATTTGCTGTACCCCATAATAATTTTACACCGCTTACTTCTTGCTTTTGTTTTAAATAAGCAGTAATGGCCTGCAATCTTTTTTCATTATCCAGTACATCGTTGGTATAATCAATGGCATCCACATCATGAAAGCAATAATAAGGTAAACCTAATTTGGTAATGAATTCAAAAGCTGCATCCGCTTTATCTTTAGCTCTTTCTACTGCATCAGTTTTTACATCCCAGGGATGTGGATGAGTTGGTGCACCAAACGGATCGCCTCCATTACCGCAGAAGCTATGCCAGTAAGCACACGCAAAACGTAAATACGCTTTCATGGTTTTGCCAGCCACTATTTTATTTTCATCATACCACCGATAAGCAAAAGGATTGTGTGATTCAAGGCCTTCATATTTTATTGGGCCGATACCTTTAAAAAATTCTTTTTCTCCAATAATAACTGACATAATTGAATAGTTTATTTGTTAATTTTTTTATTTTTTTTATAAACATCCCTTCCATTTTTCATACAACTCATTGTATAATTTCTGTTGGGTTGGTTCAATAAATTTTACCGGTAAAAAAGTTTTGAATGCTTCTTTTGCAGAAGCATAAATTCCTGCACCAATGCCTGCGCCTGTTGCTGCCCCCACACTGCCATCGCAATTGTATAATTCTACCGGAACATTGGTGGCATTTACAAAACTTTCGGTAAATACCTCACTCAAAAACATATTGGCTTTTCCTGCTCTGATTACTTTTGGCTGAATGCCATTTTCTTTCATTATATCCAGGCCATAACGAAATGCAAATGCAATACCTTCCTGTGCGGCTCTTACCAAATGGCCTGTTGTATGAATATTGAAATCTATATTTTGAATATCACTGTTGAGAATTTTATTTTCAAAAATGCGCTCTGCACCATTACCAAACGGCAGTATTACCAAACCATTACTGCCCGGTTCAACAGTAGCAGCTGCTGTATTCATTTGTTCGTAAGAAAGACTGTTGCCGGTAATATTTTTTAACCAGCGGTTTAAAATACCGGTACCATTTATGCAAAGCAAAACGCCCAGTCTGTTTTGTGCAGCAGTATGATTTACGTGAGCGAAAGTATTTACTCTTGATTTTTTATCAAAAGCCAGTTCATCAATTACGCCATAGATAACTCCGGATGTTCCTGCTGTGGCTGCTACCTCACCCGGCTCCAGTACATTTAATGATAAAGCATTGTTAGGCTGATCACCAGCTTTATAAGTCACAGCCACTTTATTATTTAAAGAAAGTTTTTTTGCCACTTCATTTTTTATTGTTCCGTGAACAGAGAACACTTCTTTTATTGTTGGTATTATAGCTTTTTCAAACCCATAATAATTAAATATATCATCAGATAATTGCTGTTGCTGAAAGTCCCAAAAAGTACCCTCTGATAATGCAGCAACAGAAGTGGAAATTTCTCCGGTTAATTTCATCGCAATAAAATCGCCTGGTAACATTATTTTACCAATCCGGTTATAAACTTCAGGTTCATTTTGTTTTACCCAGGCTAATTTGGAAGCTGTAAAGTTGCCGGGAGAGTTGAGTAAGTGCGATAAACATTTTTCATGACCGATAGTATCAAAAGCTTTGTTGCCTAATTCAACTGCCCGGCTATCGCACCAGATAATGCTATTGCGCAAAACATTCTGATCTTTATCTACTAAAACCAAACCATGCATCTGGTAACTGATGCCGATTGCCTTAATATCAGCAGGATTATATTTTTGCAGCGCATGTACTTTTAATATAGCCTGCTGTACATTATGCCACCATTCTTCGGGTGATTGTTCGGCCCAGCCGGGTTGATGGACAATAACATTCGTTTCCACTTCGGGATATTGAGCTGATGCAAGAATAGTTCCATTGGCAGCATCTGTTACCGATATTTTAACTGAAGATGTTCCCAAATCAATTCCCAATAAAAGCATAAAGCAATTTTAAACTACAATGATCAACCGTTTCAATTACCAAATTTGTATTTTTTATACAGCCCGTACAACTGCTATTTTAGAAATAAAATATGCTATCTTATCAAATTATAGTATTTTAATGGTAAATAATTGATAATATAACGGCTTTTAAGCCCCTAACCCTAAAGGGGAACTGGCGCTTTAAACCAGTTGTTCTATTTGCAAAAAAAGCAGTAATGAGAACCTTAATTCAAAAGATACATGTAGAAGAGCAATATTCCTTTGCCTGCCGCAGGTACCGAACACCCAATTTTGAAACCAGCTGGCACAAACATGAAGAATGCGAACTGATTGTTATTACTGAAGGAAGTGGCACTGCTATGATTGGTGATTATGTTGGTGAATATAAAACAGGTGATATTTATTTTATTGCCAGCGATATCCCCCATTCCTTTCGTAAGCGCCAGCATAAAATGGTGGGTGATGCCATTGTAGCACATTTTAAAAAAGAGGTTTTTGGAGAATCGTTTTTTTTATTGCCGGAGATAAAACATGTATTTACCTTTTTAAACAAAAATGATGCTATACAATTATTGAATAAGTTAAAAAAAGAAGTTACTGTAATTTTAACTGCAATGCAAACTGCCAAGGGATTTGAAAGAATTAATCTGCTATTACAATCGCTTCAAAAAATGAGTACTTCCATAAGTTTCAGAAGGCTGACACAGGATTTTTCTTCTCCTGATAATAATATCAACCCGGCTATTGAAAAAATAATTGATTACTCATTTAAACATTATTTAGAGCCGGTAACACTGCAGCAGGTGGCTGAAATAGCAGGTATGAGTATTCCCACTTTTTGCCGCTTTTTTAAAAAGAATATCAAAAAAACTTACTTTAATTTTTTGCAGGACTTACGTGTTAGCCATGCATGCAAGTTATTAACCAACTCTACTAAACCAGTAATGGATTGCTGTTACGAAAGTGGCTACAACAGCTGGGCACATTTCAGTAAGCAATTTAAACAAATAAAGAAAATTACTCCATCTCAATACAGGAGGGAATTTGTAGACAAAAACAAAGAGTAGTACATTTTTTTTACTAACAAACTGTAAGTACAATATAATAAAACTAAATATCTACAAGGGAAAATAGAATTTTGAAAGATCTTATTTAAAAAAATAAAAATCAAAAAAATATAAATTTTATTACCGGTCAAATTCATTTCTAAAACCAAGCCGGCTTACATTCTTTACACTCTCCATCACAATATCATCCTGGTATTCTTTAAAAGCTTCTAATTTTCCAGCAATACTGGTATCATGCAGTGCTAAAATTTGTGCAGCAAGTATGCCCGCATTTTTTGAACCATTTAATGCAACTGTTGCCACTGGTACCCCGTAAGGCATTTGTAAAATAGATAATACTGAATCCCAGCCATCAATACTGTTGCTGGATTTTACAGGCACCCCAATTACCGGTAAAATTGTATTGGCCGCCACCATACCGGGTAAATGTGCGGCGCCACCAGCTCCGCAAATAATAACTTTTATACCACGATCTTTTGCTTTTTGTGCATACTCCCGTAAACGTTCCGGTGTACGGTGTGCCGATACAATAGTTAACTCAGGTTCTACTTCAAACTGTCGAAGCATTTCTGCTGCACCTTTCATAATATCTAAATCGCTTTCGCTGCCCATTATTATTCCTACTAATGGTTCGCCGGTTTGTGGTTTGTTGTTTGTGGTTTGTTGTTCAGTCATGACGATTCTCTGTTTTTAAATTTTTGTCCTCGAATATTTGAGGTGTTAAGATATGAAATAAATGCAGTAATTTTTTTTGTGAGTTTATCAGCCTTACTATACGTACTATCAAATAATTCCTGGCTGATGTACTTGTTATCTGCACAACGGTAGAGTTGTAATTTTAATTCGCCTGCTTCTCCTTTGGAATAACTAAGGGAGTTTACAAATTCCAATTTGCTGGTTCTTTTAAATCCTTCAGCAATATTATCCATTGCGGAGCCACAACTTCCACGCATTTGGTCTTTTAAGCGGAAGTCACTTTTTATAGGTTCGGTAAAAATTAATAGATAAATTCCTTTGGGTAGTGCTCTTGCCAATTGCCAAACTTCGAGATCTTCAAATTTTGCAATGATTGCCATAACAATTTTTAGTCAAAGTTAAATAACCACAAACCACCAACAGCAAACAGTTGATTATCTCACTAAATCCCCTTTCAACCGCAACAATTCTGTTTCGGCAACTTTAGTATTGTACCTGGCCGCAATTAACCGGTTGTATGAATCTTCCAAAGTTTTTTGTGTTTCTCTGAGTTCTACTGTAGTGGATATACCCAGTCGAAAACGCTCCATAGCAATGGCAACATTTTCTTTTGCCAATAAAATATTTTCTTCTTCCAGCACCAATGTTTTTTTCTGCAGCTCGTAAGTTTTAAAAGCGTTACTTATAGAGATATTATTTGCGGCTTTTATTTTTTGGTATTGTATTTTATTATAGTCAATATCCAGCTGAGCCTGTTGTATCTGGCGTTTGTTATTGTAGTTGTTAAAGATGGGAATTGCTGCTGAAACACCATAATTAAAACCAAGGTTACGGTTGTACAATGGAGTAAATGTATTGAGTACAGTTCTGTTATCTGTTTTACCAAAATTATAAGCCGAGTTGATACTGACTACCGGAAATCGTTCTGCTTTTCTTTCTAAAAGTGTGATGCCGGCAATATTAATATTTTGTTTGGCTACCT
>JAYSTT010000447.1:0-16620 GCA_043719495.1 Ferruginibacter sp.
TTGAATATAATATTTCTAGTGCGTTGCATACTAATATACTTTTATTTCATCTATAAACATCCAGGCATGTTCTCCCTTAGCAGGATGCCAGGCAGGAATGTTTTTATTTACAAGGATATTGATTAAAATTTTATCGGTTTGTATTCTATTTTTTGTTTCAATAATGCGGTAAATACAATGACTACCGGGAGTTGCAACATCAGCCAATAATTTTTCTTCCCCAAATAATTGAAAACTATTTGATTTTTTATCAAACCAATTTATAATGATATTGTTGGGAAGAAATACCCAGCCACTTTCACTCTGCAAAAAATTAAGCAATACTTTATTAATTGTTTGTTGTTTTCCCAAATTCAATGTTACCATAACGGTATCGCAGTTATAACCCATCCAGGTATTACTGCTGAGTTGTTCTATTCTTCCTTTATTATCTGTTAATGTATTGGCCCCACTACCGGGATATTTTGCGTTGGGTGTTGTTTGCTGAATGGATTGAATTGCCTTGCCCTCTTTAATAAAAGTAGCGGTCACTGTTTCTGATGAATGAAAATTATTTCCAAATGCTTTTGTTTTTAGCGTTGCAAAATTATTTTTAATAATTACAGGCTTTTTATAAGCCAGATCATTAATAGTTGGCTCCTGGTTATTAAGTGTATAATGCAATTCAGTTTCACTTTGTGCAAATTTTATTTCCACGATAGCTTTATCCCTAAAGAAACCAGAACCGTATTTTAACAAGGGTGGTGCTAATTGAAAAGTATCCTGTGCAAAAAGAGAGTATGAAATGCTGAGTAATAATAATAAAATGCTGCTTTTCATTATACAACCGGGGTTAATTTGTAGGGATAAACATGTCCTGAATTCCATTGTGCCACATACAAATTCTCTTCGTCATCAATGCATACATCATGCGGATATTGAAAAGCTTTTATAGTTTGATACATCTCATCAAGGCCATTATTGATGTAAATTGGTTGACTGCCGGCAATATTGGAAACTACTTTATTATTTTTATCCAATATAGTTACAAAACCTGATTGTTGCCACTGCCTGCTCTGGCTTTGCAAAACAGCAGCATATAAAAAATCGCCTTTAATTACCGGCCGGCATACCCATGCACCGGGCAATGAAATGGTATCAATATATTTACCCTCCAGTGTGTACCGCTTAAATGCATTTTGTTCCCTTGAAGTAACAATTAATACTGGATTATTTTTGTCCCGGTTATCATAACAAATACCATGTGCATTTTTTAAGTGCTTTTCTTCTGTTCCTCTGCCGCCCCAATGCCTGATGTAAGTTCCTTTATAGTTGTATTGTATAATAAAATCCTTTCCGTAGCCATCGGCTACATAAATATCACCGTTTGGTGCAATGGTTGTTTCAGTAGGTACATACTCGTCTGCCTTACTGTATTCCCCCGTTTCTTTTGGATAATCCAGCGTTAATAAAACCTTTCCTTCTAAAGTTGTTTTAATTACCTGGTGTCGGCTATTATCACAAATAAATAAAACTTCCTGGCCATTTTCATTAAACAAGGTTAAACCATGTGCCCCCGGATAATCACTACCCCATGTTGTAATCAATTTCCCTTTTTTATCGTAGATGATAACATTATTTTTTGTTTCGTTGGTAAGGAGTAGTATCCTTCCTTTACTGTCCTGCACCATTTCATGGCAGTCTTTTACCGGGTACCGGTTAAAATCCAATGCACCCCATTTTGTATCTATGCGATACCGCTTATTGTTATGCCCCAAAATAATTTCGTCTTTTTGTTTTGCTGTTAGCAATGATGGCATACAGGCTAAACCGCCTGTTACAATTGATGATTGCTGAATAAATTTTCTACGGTTCATAAATATATTTCAGTTAAAACGTAAGCGCATAAACCTCACAGGTTTTATAACCATTTTCATGATACAAACAATCTTGCATAAACCTGTGAGGTTTGCCACAACAATACTTGCAACTAAAAATACCTCACCCCAACCCCTCTCCAAAAGAGAGGGAATTGGAATTGGATATTTTTTGTTTAAACCTCTCTTAAATTAATCACATTAATTTAAGCAATTATTCCATTTACAACTTTACCGGCAACATCTGTTAAGCGATAGCGTCTACCCAGGTGTTTAAAAGTTAGTTGCTCATGGTTTAATCCCATCAGGTTTAAAACAGTTGCGTGAAAATCATTTACATGCACCGGGTCTTTAATAATGTTATAACCAAACTCATCAGTTTCACCATATACACCCGGCTTTACACCACCACCTGCCATCCAGATAGAAAAACATCTTGGGTGATGGTCTCTTCCATAGTTTTCTTTTGATAATGGGCCCTGGCAATAATTGGTTCTTCCAAATTCACCACCCCATATTACCAAAGTTTCATCTAACAGGCCACGTTGTTTTAAATCGGTAATCAATGCAGCACTTGCCTGGTCCACATCCTGGCATTGCCCTTTAATTTCGCCGGGCAAATTATTATGTCCATCCCATCCCTGATGATACAATTGAACAAAGCGAACACCATTTTCGGAAAGTTTTCTTGCAAGCAAACAGTTGGCAGCATAAGTGCCGGGCACCAAACATTCAGGTCCGTATAATTTTACAATGCTTTCGGGTTCTTTACTCATGTCGGTTATTTCCGGCACTGCAGTTTGCATACGAAATGCCATTTCATACTGCTGAATCTTTGTATTGATTTCGGGATCGCCAAATTCTTTATACGACTCTTCATTTAATGCATTCACCTTATCCAGCATTTTTCTTCTGTCATCTTTACTGATACTTTCAGGATTGTTAAGATACAATACCGGATTATCGCCACTGCTGAACTGCACTCCCTGATGAATTGAATCTAAGAAACCATTGGTCCATAATTTTGAATACACACCCTGACCATTACCTTTTCCTTTTGACAGCAACACACAAAACGCCGGTAAATTTTTATTCTCACTTCCCAGGCCATAACTTAACCAGGAGCCCATGCTGGGGCGATTACCTACCTGTGCCCCGGTTTGAAAAAAAGTTAATGCAGGATCGTGATTGATAGCCTCTGTAAAAATTGATTTGATAACACAAATATCATCTGCTATAGAAGCGGTGTGAGGCAACAGCTCACTAAGCCATGTACCTGCTTTACCATATTGTTTAAAATTAAAAACCGTTCCGGCTAAAGGAAATTTTTTCTGGTCTGCCGTCATACCAGTCAGACGTTGCCCCATGCGAATAGATTCCGGAAGATCTTGACCAAACATTTCCTGCAGTTTGGGTTTGTAATCAAACAAATCCAATTGCGATGGAGCCCCATTTTGAAATAAATAAATGATACGTTTTGCTTTGGGTGCAAAATGCGGAAGGCCAGCCATCAATGCTTCTTCATCCATTTTTCCATTGAACAAATCTGGAATTAATAAAGAGCCCAGCGCCACACTGCCAATACCCAAACTGAGTTTTGATAAAAACTTACGGCGGTTTAAATTTAAACTGTGTTCTAAAATTTCTTTATTCATGGTCAACTTTTTGTTATGGCCTCTTCCATGTTATAAATGGTGTTGATGGTTTTCATAAGTGCTGCAAAAGCATTGTTGTCGGATATTTCTTTAACCGGATACTCTCCCACTTTTACTGTTGACTTTGCATCTAATTTCTTTTGCTGAAATAATTGTAATTGTTCATTGAAATAGGCAGTGAGAATTTCTTTTTCTTTAGCGTTTGATTTACGGCAAATAATTAAACGGAAAGCTTTTTGTATTTTATCTTCTGTTGAAGATGATTCATTCATTAATTGCTGCGCCAACACTCTTGATGCTTCCAGCACAGTAGGGTCATTCATCATTATTAATGCCTGTAAAGGGGTATTTGTTTTGGAACGTTTTACTTCGCATTGGTCACGGTTGCTGGCATCAAACAATGCCATACCCGGCGGTGGAAGTGTTAACTTTATAAAAGTGTACATACCCCTGCGGTATAAGTCTTCGCCTTTATCCTGTTTGTAAGTAGCCAACACTCCTCTCCCTGAGGTTGCGCCTTCCCATAATCCTTTGGGCTGATAAGGCTTTACACTTGGGCCTCCAATTGTTTTAATCAATAATCCGCTGCTGCTTAAAACAACATCACGAACAAATTCAGCAGACAATCGATTTCTTGGCCCTCTTGATAAATAAATATTATCAGGGTCTTTCTTTTGTTTTTCATCAGTTGTTTTAACAGATTGCCGGTAAGTAGCGGATAGTACAATTTGTTTTACAAGCCGTTTTATATTCCACCCGTTCTCCATAAAATCAACCGCCAGCCAGTCGAGTAATTCAGGATGAGTGGGTAATTCTCCCTGCATACCAAAGTCGCCGGAAGTTTTTACAATACCCCTTCCAAAAAACTCCTGCCAAATTTGATTTACAAAAACTCTTGCTGTTAAAGGATTTTGTTTATCAGTAGTCCATTTGGCTAAACCAATCCTGTTACGTTCATATTTAGTTTCATCAAACTTCATAACAGCAGGTATAGCTGATGGTAATAAAGCTTCATCGGCTGGCTTATCATACACTCCACGGTTTAATAAATAAGTTTTTCGTAAAGTATCTTCAGCCATTACTGATACCGTCATCATTCCAGTATCTTTTTTATTGATGAAGGATAAAACATTTTTTATTTCATCATCACTTATTTTTAAGATTGGATATTTTGCTGGCTTTGAAACGCTTACATCTCCTTCATAACCTTGCTCTTTGGTATTGTTGAAAAAAGCCAGTAAGGAATAATAATCTTTTTGTTTAAAAGGATCGTACTTATGATCGTGGCATTGGGCACATTCAATGGTGATACCTTGTATCCCTTTGCCAAAAGTTTTTGTTTTATCAATTAAATATTCCATCCGGTATTCTTCAGGAATTACACCACCTTCTTCAGTGTATTTATGATTACGAAAAAAACCTGTGGCAAGTATTTGTTCTTTGCTGGCATTGGGTAACATATCACCGGCTATCTGCCAGGTAATAAACTGATCGTAAGGAATATTTTTATTAAAGGCATGAATTACCCAATCTCTCCATGGCCATTGTGTTCTGATGTTATCATCCTGGTAACCATAACTGTCGGCATACCTGGCTACATCCAACCAATGCACAGCCATCTTTTCTCCATATTGTGCTGTACTCAATAAGTCATCTACTATTTTTTCATAGGCGTTTGCAGTTTTATCATTTAATAATTTATCCATCATTTCAATAGATGGAGGCAATCCGGTGATATCCAATGCCAATCTTTTAAGCAATCTTTCTTTGTCTGCTTCTTCATTAGCTGTTAACCCTTTTTCTTCCAGTTTATTTGCAATAAAATAATCAATCTCGTTTTTTACCCAGTTTTTATTTTCAACTTTTGGTAAAGATTTTTTTTGCGGAGGAATGAATGCCCAATGCGTTTCATACTTAGCTCCCTGTTGAATCCATTTTTTAAACAATGCAATTTCATAGGCGGTAAGTACACCCAAATGTCCTTCAGGAGAAGGCATCATGTAAGAAGTATCATCAGAAATAATTCTTTTATACAACTCTGATTCTTCGGGTTTGCCCGGAACAATGGCAAAGGCACCTTTTGTTTCAACAAGCGGTGCGTAGGCATTTTCAGCAATATCCAATCTTAAATGAGCAGCTCTTTTATTAGCATCCGGGCCATGGCATTTAAAACATTTATCAGAAAGAATAGGACGGATATGAAAATTATAGCCCACTGTTTGTGGCAAGCTGCTTTTTTCGTTTCCATTTTTATTAAAACAGGAAATAAAACTTGTAACAGCACAGACAAAAAGCAAACTGATAATTATTATCTTATTTTTCATAATGCTTTTGATATGTTTTTTAAAGTTAAGCATTTGTAATTTTAATACACTGAAATTAACTAACATCTAAACTGTTATTGCCTGTAGCATTTCCGGGTATTTCTCTGCGGTATTCATAATTAATTCTCCAAATAAAGTATTGGCCCAGGCAAACCATTTCCGGGTAAATTTTGTTGCATCATCTTTATCAAACGACTCATGCATAAACCCTGTGCCGGCATGTGTTTTAAGCAAAGTATTGATACAATATTTAATTTCCTTTTCGTCAACACTTGTAATGGCCCTTAGTATAATACTCATTGGCCAAATGGTATTTGCACCTGTATGTGGCCCGCCAATGCCTTCGCCTGCTTTACCTTTATAAAAAAATGGATTGTTTTGAGACAGTACTACTTTACGGGTATTAAGATACAGAGGGTCTTTTGGCGAGATTGCACCCAGGTAAGGTAATGATAACAAAGATGGAACATTGGCATCATCCATCATATGAAAACTGCCATACCCATTTACTTCAAAGGCAATTATTTTTCCAAATTTCTGATGATTAATAATACTATTTTCTTTCAATGCATTTTTTACCTGCTGTTGCAATTGCTTTACTTTTGCAGCCATGGCATTATCATAAATATTGGGAAGTGAAAGTAGCTCTGCCATATAGCCCAGCACTTCTACTGCAAACATATTGCTGGGAATTAAGTAAGGCAATAAAGTGCAGTCATCGCTTGGCCTGAAGGTGGAAACAATCAATCCGCAGGGTTTTACCGGGTAACCATAGCCGCTAAGCGGCACACCATCAGTTGCCCAGGCAGTGGTACGTTGAAAACTGTAAGGCCCTTTATTCTTCATTCGCTGCTGCTCAGTAAATGTTTGTAGCACCAACCGCATCGCTTCTTTCCAATTGCTGTCAAATAAACTGGTATCCCCCGTTTGTTTCCAGTAACCATAGGCCAGCCTGATGGGATAACACAAACTGTCAATCTCCCATTTACGTTCATGAATGCCAGGCTTCATTTTAGTAAGGTCACTCTTCCATTCACTTTCTTTATTTACATCTTTATAAAAAGCATTGGCATAAGGGTCGAGTAAAATACATTTAGTTTGCCGGTTGATAACGCCTTTTACTAATTCTTTCAATCTGGCATCCGCCTTTATAAATGGAAGGTAAGGCCAAACCTGTGCAGTACTGTCACGTAACCACATAGCATCAATATCGCCTGTAATTACATAAGTATCCGGTTTACCATTGATGATTTCAAAATCAACTGTAGTATCTAATGTATTGGGGAAACAATTTTCAAATAACCAGGCAAGTTCAGGATTGGCAATTTGTTTTTTGATACGCTGAATAGCAGCTTCAACAGCATCACTGGTGAATTTTCTTTCCGCTAATGGAGGACGATTACTTACAAAATCACTTAGTTTATTCAATGAAAAAACGGATGATTGCTGCAATAGTAAACCTGCAGTAATTACTCCAGAATGTTGAATAAATTTTCTTCTTGTATGCATGCATTTGTATTTTCAAAAAATCAATTGCAATAAAATATTTACAGCATTGTTAACTGAATAATAGTATCAATATCATCCAGCTTCAATTCATCAAGATAAATAAATGTGCCTTCAGGCTCTTGCTTGAACCTGATATTTTTTTTATTTGCTTTCAGCATAGCTGAATTAATTTTAGCTTTAAAATCTGGCATAAATACAAATGCTTGTCCCGCAGTTTTTTGCAAAATATGCAGGTACATTATTTTACCTTTAGCTGTAATAACTCCCCAATCTTTTGTCGGATATATATTCCCTCTTGTATTGTAAATTGTTTCTCCATTAGCCTGCATCCAGTCTCCTATAACTTTTAAAGTATCGGTAAATTCAGGTTGAATAGTACCGTCTGGCATTGGCCCAACATTCAACAAAAAATTAGCATTCTGACTTGCAGCTTTTACTAAATAATGAATAATATCTTTTACGCTTTTATATTTTTTGTCGGTAATATTAAATCCCCAGGAATCATTCATTGTTTCACAAGTTTCCAATGGTAATTGAGAAACTGCTGCACCACCAAATCCCGTAGTGTTTCCACCGGGTAAATCTTTTTCAAATGCCTGAAAATCTTCGCCGGGTATAGGTGTTAAATGATGATTGTTGGAGATTAAACATTGCGGTTGCAATGAATGAATAAGTTTGTAAATTTCATCATAATGCCAGTTTACTTTTGCTTTCAAGGATTTATCATGGTCATTATCCAACTGGTCCCAATGCCCATCAAACCAGATACCGCTTATTGCTCCATAATTGGTAAGCAATTCTTTTAACTGTGCCTTCATAAAACGGATATAACTTTCCCAGTCACTCTTTTGTGTTCTTCCTGTTCCCTTCCCGGTTTTACCGGTTTCGTACTGGTAATCGCTGCGGTACCAGTCGAGGAGTGAATAGTAGCAGAAAAGTTTTATCCCTTCCTTATGACACTCATCTGCCAGTTGTTTCAAAGCATCCTTTCCATAAGGCGTATTGGTAATTTTCCAGTCTGATTGTTTAGTATCCCAATTACTAAATCCATCATGATGCCTTGATATGAAAGTTATATATTTCATACCAGCAGTTTTTGCAATAGCCACCCATTTTTTTGCATCAAAATTTTGAGGATTAAAAACATTAATCAATCGGCCATATTCTTTAACACCGATATTCCGGTTATTCATTACCCATTCGCCACTACCAAGCACACTCGATGCACCCCAATGTATAAACATACCAAACTTCATATCCTGAAATGTTGTACGGGCAGCAAGGTTTTCTGTTGAAGGGGTATATTCCTGAGCTACTAAATTTGAAAAACAAATCAATCCCCAAATAAATGTGGTTATATGTTTCATAAATTAATTTTGAAACTAAAATATGTTTAGGTTAAAAAATAATATTTAAGATCTATACTTATTCATTTATAAAAATTAATGCTGCCTTAGCATCATTAATGCCCACAATTATTTTTTGTGCTTTGCCGGTATTAATGAGTGCAAGGCTTTTTACATTTCCTCTTAAAGACAGCCCGCTTTTTCCCTGTGGTACATACTTAAAATTTCCGCCGCCTTCTCCCAATAGTAAAACACCGTGGTTAGCGGTATAGCGGCCAAATTTTATTCTTGTCCAGGTATTATTTCCAGCAAGTAAAATATCTTTTTTACCATCTTTATTTATATCAGTTGTAACTATT
The DNA here is from genome assembly GCA_043719495.1 of Ferruginibacter sp. Taxonomy (GTDB): domain Bacteria; phylum Bacteroidota; class Bacteroidia; order Chitinophagales; family Chitinophagaceae; genus Ferruginibacter. The sequence goes on from JAYSTT010000447.1 coordinate 9,050, forward strand.
CCATACACAGGTGCATATTGTGCCTCAATTGGTAAATTATGCAGTACAAATCCTTTTTCAGCCTGGTTTTCCAGGTAAACTGTTTGCATGGTGGATGCTTTTAAAATTCCAGCATCTTTTAATTCTTCCTTAGTAAAAATATTATTAATGGTTGCATTGGCATAATCTTTATACTCTAAAAATTTCTTTTTTAAAACCGGGATCTGTTCTGTTAAATCATCTCTGGAAATTGCCGGATAGGATACGCCCTGAATATAATAACATAAAACAGGATCTACAGATCCATTACCATCAAAGTCCTTATAATAGATACTCATTGGTTCCTTTTCGTTTACCTTAAACTGAGTGTTACTGCCGCAATTACCAATTATTAAATCAACATCTCCATCTCCATCCATATCACTGGCATTTATTTTATTCCACCAACCATTGCTTTCAAAATTAATATAAGTGTCAGAGGCGTCTGATAATTTCCCTTTTTTATTGATAAACACTTTTACTGGCATCCATTCACCCACCACAATTAAATCCATTTGTTTATCATTATTAATATCTGCCCACACCGCATCAGTAACCATACCTACTTTTTTTAAGGCTTCGCAAACAGTTACGGTGGCATTAGTAAAATTTCCTTTTCCGTCGTTCAATAAAATATAGCTCTCTGGTGTAACAGGATATTTTCCCGGCACCACCCTTCCTCCTACAAATAAATCCAAATCCCCATCTCCATCAATATCAGCAGCTTTTACACAACTTTTACTGGTAAACATTGGCGGTAATGCATTTTGCTTTTTGCCAAAACTCCCTTTTCCATCGTTGATATATAACTTGTCTTGTAGCGCTGAATCATTTTCATTAAACTCATAACCTCCACTGGCAGTATATAAATCCATGTCACCATCATTATCGGCATCAAAAAAAGCAGCAGCTACCGTTTCGCTGGCAATTTCTTTTGCCAGTCCAGCTTGTACACTTAACACAAATTGCCCGTTGGCATTTTGTGTAAATAGTTTTGAAGCCTGACCTTTTGCACCTCCCATAAAAAAATCTTCCAAACCATCTTTATTAATATCTGCAACAGTAATACATGGCCCCTGCCTGGAAAGATAATTAGGCAATAAAGTTTGCACAGTAAAATCATTAAAATTATTTTCAACATGTGCAACTTCAGGTAAGGCAGTTTGTATAAAAACAGAATGTTCAGCAATGGTATCGTACAACCATTTATTTGTTGCGTCTGTAAGCTTTACAGTAATACTTTGATTGGCTTTTATATTAACCAATTTTTGATAACTATCTCCCGGCCATATTACTACTACTGAATCAATGATGGTACCGGTGCCAACACCAAAACATAAAACCGGATCCACTGAAGATTGAAATCCTCTTACGGGAATTTCTTCCTGGTAGTATTTATTGTTGCCGCAATACACAGTTACTTTACTGCCAATACCCCGCTCATTTTTATTATCGCCTGTTAATTTTATTTTCAGATAATTGGTTTTGTTTATTTTTTCATTGTTATTTCTGTAAATGCCTGCAAAGTCATTGGAGTTATTTACTACCAAATCCATATCGCCGTCATTATCTAAATCTGCATAAGCTGCACCCGCAGAAACACCCTTTTCATCAAATCCCCATTCGGCAGTTTGCTTTAAAAAAGTGCCGTTACCATTATTTTTAAAAATATAATTTGCAATTTGATTGGTAGGCATTTTACGGATATACTCTGGTATAGGGTCAACAGAATCTTTATGCATGGTACGTACCACCCTGTCAACGGAATATTTTAAAAAATCCATTTCGGTATAATCCTTTACATAACCATTGGTAATAAAAAGGTCTTTATTGCCGTCATTATCATAATCACTAAATAAAGCTGCCCAGCTCCAGTCAGTATTAGAAATTCCTGCCAGTTGAGCCACTTCACTAAAAGTACCATTTCCATTATTTTTCTGCAACATATTGCGGCTATACTGATAATAAAAACCCTTAGCAAAAAGTTGCTGGAATTTATCAAAATTTTCGGGGCCGCTATGCATTTTTATCGTTTTGTTATCCTCCGGCATCATATCTAAAGTAACATAGTCTACTAATCCGTCATTGTCATAATCGGCAGCATCACTTCCCATGGAATACAATGAAGTTTGATCCATACTTTTAGAAAGCTGTTCTGTAAATGTGCCATTTCGGTTATTCATAAATAAATAATCCGGTTCATTAAAATCATTAGATACAAATACATCTGGCCAACCATCATTATTAATATCCGAAACCGCTATTCCTAAACCATAAGTGAGTACATTAGATGTAATACCAGCCTGAAGGCTTACATCATTATAATGGCCATTATCATTTCTAAATAATTTACTGGCAAAATCAGGGTTAACTTCTTTACGTGTTTCGGGGTTATCCTGCACACCGGCAGAATATTTTTGCAATGAATGGTTAATAATAAAACAGTCCAAATCTCCGTCCTTATCATAATCAAAAAAAGATGCCTGAGTAGAATAGCCTGTATTATCCAATCCGTATTCCGCTGCTTTTTCGGAAAAACTCAGATCCCCATTATTAATAAAAAGCAAATTCTTCCGCATTTCAGGATTTATATCAGCACTGCGGCAAATATAAATATCCAATTTCCCGTCTCCGTTTACATCAACCATTGTAGCACCTGTACACCAACCCTGTTTTTCGGCTACTCCGCTTTGTTGAGTAACATCTTCAAATTTAAAATTGCCTTTATTTAAAAACAACCTGTTCTTAACCATATTACCGGTAAATAAAACATCCTGCAAACCATCATTATTAATATCCCCGATAGCCACACCGCCTCCATTATAGAAATATAAATAATTGGCAACGTTTAAAGGCCCGTCTTCAAATAAAGTGTTATTAAAATTAATTGCGGTGGTGCTTTTATCAAGCTTTGTAAATAAATGGCTGGTATCATTGCCACAGCTGGTAAACAGCACTGCACTAATTATTACAAAAAAAGAATGTAAGTAACGTATCATAGTCAGTAATAATGGTAAACTGAAATTAAAAAAGATTCCACCGAATTTAAAACTTATCGGTGGAATCTTTACAATATAAAAAATTAATTATTTAGTTTTTATCCCACCACAAAGGTGTGGTAAGTTTATCGCCACCAGAGCCCAATAATGGTATTGCTGCACTTACTGCTGCTCCGTTATTATTTTTTTCAGATGCCAGAAAAGGGATTCTTCTTATCCATGCCACATTGGGATTAGGCAAATCCGCATTATCTGAGTTTGCCACAGGATACAAAATAAAGTTACGGCCTCTTCTGTAATCTGCCCATGCTTCGTTACCATCAGGGAACAGGGCTAACCATTTTTGAATAGCAACCTGTTCTTTTTGTACAGCCGGAGTAGCACTCCATTTAATTGGTGCAGTTGACACTGCCGGTGAATTTAAGAAATCGCCGGGAGCTACCGGTACATTGCTGCTGTTTATGTAAGCTGTTATAGCAGCGGCATTGGTAATACCCCATTGCTTCATCGAATTGGTAATACCAGCTTCGTACAAATCTTTAGCAGTACCACCCATACTCCAACCTAATAATGCGCCTTCGGCACGGTTGAAATAAGCTTCTGCAACACACATAATATTTGCAGAGGTGGTTAAATAACCATCATTACCACCAAAGCTGGGCGACGACCATCTTTTACCCACTTTAGCATTTGCAGTAGCGGCATTTGCTGCATTGCCCAATTGCGCTGCTGTTAAACCATTTCTTAAACCATCGTACTGCCCGGTACCATTAGGATTTGTTTTTGTGGAGTTATTGGGCAACCAGTATTCCTGCATACGTGGATCCTGATAACCTTTTAATACAGACTCCATAGTGGCACTCATCCGGAATTCATTCCAATCACTCATGATAGAAAGCCCGTTATTATCACGGCCTGCCTCACTTTTTGTAAGTAATGCATCATCGCCGGGACTGTCCATCATTACCCCTGAAGCAACTGCTGCCTCTGCTTCTGTTTTAGCACGGGCAGGGTCCACTTTAGATATGCGTAATGCCAAACGAAGCCGTAAAGCGTTAGCAAATTTTATCCATTTATTTACATTACCGCCATATATTAAATCAAAGCTGCCATAAGGTGTTTCGCTTGCTTTTGCTTTAAGTACAGTAACTGCAGCAGTTAATTTTTTAAAAAAATCATCGTAAATTTTATCCTGTGCATCGTAAGGAATAGATTTGTCCGGTGTGCCTGCTTTAAAGTAAGGAATAGGCCCCCAATAATCAGTAACCCGGTGAAACCCGAGTACCCAAACAATATCTGAAAGAGCTTTTTCTGCCGAGCCGGGTGCTGCTGCTGTATTTATAGACTGCAACTGCGGCACCATATCTGTATAAATAGGATTGAAGGCTGCTCCCACCCAGTCCATTCTGATGTTTAACCTGTCTGAAGGAAAGTAAGTTGCCGTACATGCAAAATACTGGGCATACTGATCAGCAAAAAGATTTTGAGCAATCTGGTAATTCCAAATGTTTGGAATAGCAGTAGCCTCGGCTTTTGCAAACAAAAATGGCAATTCTGCAGAGCCTACAGTAGCAACCGCATTTCTGTTAGTATTGATATCATCGTATTTTTTTGTGCAGGATGATACAACAATACTACTGCAAAAAAGTGCAATAATAATTGGATTGATTTTTTTAAATTGTTTCATATCAATTTATTTTAAAAGTATTAGAATTAAAAAGTTACTTGCAGGTTTACGCCAAAACTACGGGTAGATGGTAATGTACCATACTCCACACCCTGCCAGTTGGCATTACCAAGGCTCATATCAGGGTCAAACCACATTTTCCTTGTACCTATGCCGGGTATATCTAAAATAGATTTACCCCTGTATAACCAAAACAAATTACGGGCAACTGCTGATACCCTGATACTTTGTATAAAAGATAGTGCTTTTATTGCCGGAATTGTATACCCGAACGATAATTCTCTTGCTCTGAAACTGGTTCCATTATAAGCAAAGAACTCTCCAGCACCATATCTTTTTCCCGATGCTATTTGCCAGAAATCCTGCGCCTTTATAGAAGCGGAAACGGGCTGGCCGCTACTGTTAACCCCACCAAGATTTAAACCACCTTCCCTAAATTGATCGGTAACTTTTGGTATACCGCTAAAGGCAAGGTTCATTTCTGTACCCGAAACTAAAGTACCTCCCACTCTCCCATCTACCAACACACGAAGAAAAAGCCCCTTGTACTCGAACGTATTGGTAAAACCAATAGTTGCTTTAGGATTAAAATTACCAATGTACTCTTCCTGGCTGGTTAAAACAGGTTTACCCAAGGCATCAACAATCCGGCTTCCTTTTGCATCGGTAGCCCATTTAAAAGCGATTAAGTCTCCATAAGATTTACCTTCTTCTACAATTGGCGTGGCAGAACGGTTAAAACCTCCGCCCAAGGGTACCCGTTTAATATCAGGATCAAGAGAAAGGATTTTATTACGGTTTGCAGCAAAATTAAAAGTTATATCCCATTTAAATTTAGTTGTTCTTATTGGTGCCCCAGTAATCACCAATTCAAAACCATTATTTTGTATATTACCGGCATTAATATATTTACTATTGTAACCGGAAGCAACTGGCAGATTAATAACTAATAGCTGGTTAATAGAGTTACTTTTGTAATAATTAGCTGTAAAACCAATTCGATTATTAATAAACCTTGCTTCAATACCAAATTCCACACTCTTTACAATTTCAGGCTTTAAATCGATAGGGAGTACTGTATTTCTTACTAAGAAACCTGCTCCGGCACCCTGCTGGTAATTATAAAATGAGTTCAACAACTGAGGTCTGCCGCCATTACCCAGCTGCGCAAAGTTGACACTTGCTTTTAAAAAAGATAAAGCCTTGGGTAATTCTTTTACTAAGTCTGATATTATTGCAGAAACACCAACTGCAGGGTAGTCGTACGTGTAAGGTTTGGGCAATCTTGAGTCCCAGTCGCGGCGGATACTGGCATCTAAAAAGATGGCATCTTTAAAAGAAAAATTAGTTTGTGCAAAAACTGATTGTATTTGTGTTTGTACAAAAGAAGAATTAACCGAAGGGGTTTTTGCAAAGTTTAAACTGAATTTATTGGTAATATTCAAGCCGCCTGCATTCTGCCCGTTCTGGTCCACCCTGCTGTCCTGATGTATAGTACCTACCCTGTAATTTACTTTTATATCTTTTGTAATGGTGTTATTACCCTCCAGCATGGCATCAAACCATTTTTCGGTAGTGGTTATCGTTTGTTTTGCATAATCACCGCCGGAATTGCCCCACAAAATGGTTCCTTGAGAAACCTGATTATCTCCCCTGTCAAATGTTTTATCAATGTTAGCCTTACCCGAAAGCGTTAGCCAATTGGTTATTTTATATTTGGCAGTAATAAAACCAAGCACCCTGTCCCTGGCCTCGTTAATGGAGGTGCGGTTAACCACCCAGTAAGGATTTTGATAAATAGAACTTAATGCCGAAGGAAAGGCAGTAGGTGTTGGAATGCCGATATTATTTAAAGCTTCATAATTCCTTGCATCAGCAGTGGAAATATTTCTGGCCAAATTGTAAATATCAATAACAGGTGCATTTTCTTCACCGGTACGTGGCCTGTTTTTTATATCCTGATTTAAATAAGTAACTTTTGCATCGGTTGAAAAGCGGCTGCTGATTTGATTGGTTAACCTAAGGTTTATTGTATGGCGTATCAACTCGTTACCCTTTATTATACCTGCAATTTTATTATTGGTGTAAGAAAGGTAGGTTTGCATTTTTTCTGTACCGCCCGATAAACCAATAGAATTATTAAGGCTGTACCCTTTGTTAAAAAAATCTTTTACATTATTTTCCTGGGGCGAATAACTGCTTTGGTTGCCCAAATAATTGGTGTAAGATTGCCCGGTCATTTTAGCCCCCCAGCTTTCGCCAGAATTTGCCACCAGAACACCGGCATTTCCCTGCCCGTATGAATTTTGAAATTCGGGCAAAGCAAAAAAGCTTTCTGTAGTAAGGCCAGAATTAATGGTTACTGCAATTTTATCTTTTTTACCTTTTTTGGTAGTAATTAAAATAACGCCATTAGCTGCCTGACTGCCATATAATGCTGCCGCAGATGAACCACGCAAAATAGTCATTGATTCTATATCATCAGGGTTTATGCTGGATGCACCATCGGAACCCTGTACAGCACCAAAATCGCTGGTGGCAGTACCATTAGTTCCATTACTGAGCGGAACACCATCAACAACAATCAAGGCATTATTTTGACCCTGAATAGAACGGTTACCCCGTAAAACTATTCTTGCCCCACTACCCGGCCCGCCAGATCCTTGTGTTATTACCGCACCGGCCACTTTACCCTGTAGGGAATTAATTACATTATTTGCATCTCTTGCTTCAGTAAGTTCTGCAGGTTTTACACTTTGTGCTGCATATACCAGCGATTTTGTTCTTCGGGTAATACCTAAGGCAGTAACTACTACTTCTTCCAGTTGTTTATTAGAAACAGCGAGTGAAACTGCAATATTATCATC
>JAYSTT010000448.1:0-2796 GCA_043719495.1 Ferruginibacter sp.
TTGCCTTCTTCCAAAATTGCTTTTTAAAGATTTTTTATTCTTTTCAACTGCCTTGTATGAACTCTTGCAGATTAAAATATGGTTTTTAAGGCTCGACTAAATAAACTCAATTTTTACATTGGGTTCTTAAATTTTATTTTAAAACTTGCGGTATGAAAAATAATATTTTCTCTTTGGTTTTCATTGTTGCTTTTACAGCATCAATATTTTCCTGCAATTCATCTGATAAAAAAAATACAGCAACAGAAGCGATTGTATATCAAATTTATCCCCGCAGTTTTAAAGATAGCGATGGAGCAGGCGATTTAAATCCTTTTGAAAAAATGGCTGTAAATATTTTAATATTACCGGGCCAGATGGGGAGCAATTAGAATTTAATCAGATTTTGTAAGTTTTTGCCGATAAAAAATAACTAGCGAATTAAAACAACAGTTCCTTTTTGATTTATGTTTTTCCCTGACAAACCTTCCATTTCTAAAAAATAAATATACACACCGGCAGATTGAGGGATGCCCTTGTAATTTCCGTCCCAACCATCATTAAATTTTATAGTTTGAAAAATAAGTTGCCCATAGCGATTGTAAATACTTAATTTCTTAAGCCTGTTTTTATTTTGACGTGGAATTTTAAGTACATCATTTATAAAATCTTTATTAGGTGTAAATGCGTTGGGGAAATAAACAGGGAAATCACAATTGCTGTAAACTATTATACTGTCAGTTTTTGATCCGCATTTGTTTTCTACTTTTACAGTATAATTTCCAGGTAAACTAACCGGATAAAAAGATTGTTGTGAGGATACATTATTCCACAGGTATTTGTTGTAACCTTCAGTTGCTCTTAGTTCAATTGTTGTTGCATTATTTAAGCAGGTATCTGGTGTGGTTTTTAAATCAGCAGGCAGCTTTAAAACTTTTACATTATAAAGCAAAATGCTGTCGCATCCTTTTTGGCCTTTAAGTGTTGCATAATAATTGCCCGAGTCTTTTACTTTATTGTTATCAGGCAAAGTGTAAATTTCGCCGGGGCAAATGAAAATATTTTTTATATTATTGGTATCAATAAAATCTTTGCAGCAGGCAAATTGGTATTCACAATCTGTACTTTGTGATATAGGGTAATTTGTACTTTTTATATTGAAAGCTGAATAACGAAAATCGATATTTACCGGAATGGTGAAAAGATGCACTTTTTCAACCAGCCAGGTCCACAGCGCATTTTCAGCAATTACATTTAGGTTTGATGGAGAGCACGGATTATTTCCGATAGCATTGGTAACAGATGAATGAAAGTTAAACGAATTTTCATCACTTTGAAAAGTAAATAGACCTTTACTGCCATTTTTTTCCAAAGAAATAATTTTTGATGAAATAGTGGGAGCGGCATTTTTGTAAGAATTCTTCCAAATTATCTGACCATCATTGTTGATTTTAAAAACCAATATATTTTCATTTGCTGAATCTTTTATTGATAATAACCTTTCACTACTATTAGCAATTTGCTGCACACTTTCTAAGCCGCCAGCGGTATTTTCCGGACGATATGCAATTAATTTTTGAAGAAAACCGTCTTTATCAGCAATAAAATTTACAGCACGTCTCGAATAAAGTTTATGGGCATAAAATCTTTCATTATCCACAGGTAAATACATATCTGCTAGCAATGATAATTTGCCATCAGGCAGCTGCATAATATTTTTTATTTCAGGAGTAAAAGGGTTTGAAATATTTGTGTTGGTTAAGGTAGGGCATTGGTAACTTGTTTCCCACATCAGGTTGCCTGTTTTGCCATCCAGCTCAAACAAATGAAAATAATTAAGTGGCGCAGGCAAAATAATAGGGGGTTGAAAAGGATAAATAATAGTGTCTGCAATATTCCTGACCATTTCTCTTGCTATAACAATATTTCCATTTTTAAGCTTTGCCATTGCATGGCTTAAATTTCCTACTTCACTATATAACGGTATTGTTTGTAAAGGGGCTCCCCATATAATGCCCCCGAAATTATCTACACGTAATATTTTACTTATAGACGGATCGGAAAGCGATCTTAAATAAACTATCAGGTTTCCATTATCAGCTTCTATAACATTATTAACAGTATAGGATGTACGCCAGTTGCCAAAATATTTGCCAGAAACAGTGTTACCAAATTTATCAATATGGATCATCATACCAACCCAGTGGCCGGGAGGCTCTTCTACATTATTTATAGATTTTCCATGTTCAAAACTAGAGCCGTAAACAATAAAACTGCCATTGGAAGAAGGCAACAATCCCTGCATACTGGTATTTTCGTACCAGGGAAATTGTACCCAACTTGTATGAGGATAATCGGGCTTGTATTCATTTGACCAAATATTAGTTCCCAACCCGGTATACTTTGCTATAAAACTTCTGTATGTTCCAAATTGACCTAGAGCAATTATTTCGTTTTCTGTTGTAACAATGGCTTTATCTATAGTGTTGTACTCTTTACCATTATAAGTAATAGAATAAAAATTGCTGTCCTTAGGACATATCTGTGCTGAAAGCGAAACTGAAAAAAATATCAGCAGGCAGCATAAAATAATATTGATTGGTTTTTTAAGCACAAATATTTTAAGTAAAATTGAAACGGATACAAGAAACCTGTAAATAAAATTTATAGTTGGAAAAGTAAAGGTAAGAGAATTTTTTTTTGAAATTTTTGATTTAAGGATAGCACCGGTAACTTTAAAACATAATAAGCAAACAGGTTACTAAAAAGGAGAGTTAACAAAATACAGTTAAGGTCAAACAGGTTATGACAGATAAA
>JAYSTT010000449.1:0-2796 GCA_043719495.1 Ferruginibacter sp.
GAATAATATTTTTTATTTCGGGATTATCTATTCCTGCTGCATTCAATAAATCAACAGTTTTAGCAACCTGTTCTTTTATAGGATTAATATATTTTTCCCAGGCTTTTTGCTTTCCATTTTTTACATGCTCTTTTGCTTCGTCCTGTATTTCATTAAGTTCGTCTATGGAAGATAGAGAGTTTTCAACAATCCATTCTTTCATTTGCCTGATACAATCCCATTCTTTTTCCCATTCCAATCTTTCGGGGCTTTTATACCGTTCGTGGCTGCCGGATGTTGAATGCCCCTGGGGCTGAGTAATTTCTTCTATATGAAACAATGCCGGGGTATGGGTTTCCCTTATTCTTTGTAATGCCGGTTCAAGTACCTCACACATACCTGCATAATCCCAGCCTTTTAATTTATAAATATCAATACCATTAGAATCTTCTGTCTTCTGCATTCCGGACATTGCATCAGAAATAGATGCCTTTGTTGTTTGATATTTTTTGGGGACAGAAATACCATAACCATCATCCCAAACAAAAACAGCTAAAGGCACCTGCAAAACACCTGCTGCATTTACGGTTTCCCAAAAATGCCCTTCACTTGTAGAGGCATCGCCAATGGTGCAAAAACAAATTTCGTTTCCATTATTACTTAGATTTTTATATTCATTTAATACTTCTGACTTTCTAAATATTTTTGAGGCTAACGCTAATCCCAATGCCCTGGGCATTTGGCTGGCGGTTGGTGCCATATCACTGCTGGTGTTTTTTTGGCTGGTAAGATTCAGCCAATCGCCCTTTTCATCTACATTTTTAGTTACAAAATGTGCATTCATTTGTCTGCCTGCACTAAACGGGTCATTTTCTATATGCGGATCGGAGTATAACTGAGCAAAATATTGTTCTACATTGGTAATGCCGCTGGCAAGCATAAATGTTTGGTCACGGTAATACCCCGATCTGAAATCTCCAGGCTTAAAAAACTTAGCTACCGCTACCTGCGCCACTTCTTTTCCATCACCAAAAATTCCAAACTTTGCTTTACCGGTCAGTACTTCCTTTCGGCCAAGTAAGCTTATTTCCCTGCTTACACAGGCAAATCGGTAATCTTTTAAAACCTCGTTACGAAAATTATCAAAACTTAGCTTTTCATCTAAAGCAATTTCGTTTACGTTGGTTGTGTGCATATGGTTGGTATATGATAAAGCAAAAATATAATATTATAGTTCAGGTTTGTTAATAATCTGCTAACAGGATAACAATTTACAACGGTTTTCTCCGTTTTAGTATCTTTAACATACAATGTGAAAATAAAATATCATGAAAAAAATAATTACACTAATTTTTATTTGTTTTGCAATAACAGCTGTAAATGCTCAGCAAACCCCTACAGCTATAAAGGCTGCTCCTATTAAGCCTGTTATTGATATTAAACCAGTAACTCCGGCAATTGAATCATTATTTTTAAAAGAAAATGACTTTGATTTTGGTAAAATTCCACAAGGTAAACCCGTAACACATGTTTTTGAGATTACCAATAAAGGGAAAGATTCTCTTAAAATTTTAAATGTTCAGGCAAGTTGCGGATGCACTACTCCGGAATGGGACAGAGATAAAGCCATTGCACCGGGAGCAAGCACTAAAATAACTGTAGGTTTTAATGCTGCTGGCGAAGGCCCTTTTAATAAACCTGTTACTATTACCTACAACGGTGCCGAAACCAAACAAATCTTTATTAAAGGTGAAGTTTGGAAAACACCTGCAGCATCTGCACCTGAAAACAAAAGTTTAGGCGATTTAAAAAATTAAACCATCAACAAAAATAAAAAATAATGAAAACAATAATTTTATCTCTTACAGCATTGGTAATGACCACTGCTTTATTTGCACAAAAAAAATCGGATGACGTTGCAAAATTTACATCCGAAATTTATGATTATGGAAAAATAAAACAAGGTGTGCCAGCTGTAGCCACTTTTACAGTTACTAATATAAGTAAAGAGCCATTAATTATTGAGCTGGCAAGTCCAACCTGTGGTTGTACAATTAGCGATTACACTAAAGAGCCAATTGCACCTGGTAAAACAGGTATTATTACTGCCACTTTTAATGCAGCAAGTCCTTCTCATATTGATAAACATTTGACAGTAAAATTTGCCGGAGTTGATGATATCAAAAGTATTACTTTAACCGGTGACGTTTTAGCTGTAGAAGATTATGATAAATGGAAAGCTGAAAGCGGAGCCCCTGCCATAGTAAAAACACAACAAGCAGTTCCTGCGGTAAAAGCGGTTACAGTTACAAAAGCAAAACCTTCTAAAGTAGTTCCTGTTGCAAAAGCAAAATCTACAGCACCGGTAAAAGCAAAAAAACCTGTACCGAGTGTTACTAAAAACTAGATTATTAAAAATAGTATACACAAAAACCTCCTTAAATAAGGAGGTTTTTGTATTTTAAATTTCCCTTTATAAAATTTTACTTCCCGTCACACGTTTTTAGTATAAAAAGGGTCTTATTATCATTAACGGGTTAAAACGGAACAATTTTTGGTAATAAATTAGCCCTGCTTATATATACTTAATGAAACTATTTTTATTCAATATCTTGAACTCCTTAAAAATATTTATACTAACCGTCCTTATTTCAGGTATATCAATAGCTAAAGCCCAGCCTTCAGCAAATTTTACGGCTACCCCACTTAGCGGATGCGCCCCTTTAGTAGTAACTTTTACAGATGCAAGTACCGGCAGCCCCACAGCCTGGGATTGGGATTTGGGTAATGGCACTTTATCTACCCAGCAAAACCCTA
>JAYSTT010000450.1:0-6750 GCA_043719495.1 Ferruginibacter sp.
CAAAAAAAGCGAAGCACCAAAAATTTGCTGCCTTCTTCACTTAATGCTACTACCAGGTAAGCAAAAAAAGCTACAGAAATAATGCTTTGCCCTGTCAATTGATCCAGCGACTTGCCGGAAAATAACTGGATGATTATTGCCGGTATTATACTCAGCATGCCTAAAATAAAGCTACTCAGCAATAAACCCAGGGGCTCTTTATTGTATTTATCTTTAAAGTAAATAAAGATGCAGATGGCGAGCCCGGGAGCAACCGCTAAAGCTAATAAGCCCATATTGGGGAATGGTTTTTTAGTTACTTTTGAACAAGATAAAATAAAATAACGATTAGCCAATAAATTGCCCTTCATGAGTTACAATTACCTTCCTTTAGATAAAAGCCCTTTAAATTTTCAGCAGGTAAAAAACCTTTTGGCATTTAATCAACTGGTATCTATTACGTTTGAAGCCCACCATTGCATTTGCGAATGCCGTAATTACCTGGATAAGAAGTTAGATAGTGACGAGGCTTTATTTTACGGCATCAACACCGGCTTTGGGTATTTACAAAATGTAAAGATTGATAAGGCACAATTACAGCAGTTGCAAAGTAATTTAATACAATCGCATGCCTGCGGGCTGGGGGAGGAAGTGCCAAAGGATATTGTAAAACTGATGGTAATGCTGAAAATAAAATCACTCAGCTATGGCCATAGCGGGGTGCAGATTGATACGGTGGAAAGATTAATGGATATGTACAATAATGATGTGTTGCCTGTAATTTTTACACAGGGTTCACTGGGTGCATCCGGCGACCTTGCCCCTTTATCGCATTTAAGTTTACCGTTAATAGGGTTGGGAGAAGTGATACATAAAGGTAAAAAAATGCCTGCTACAGAAGCCTGCAAAAAATTTAACTGGAAGCCGATACAATTGCAAAGCAAAGAAGGATTGGCATTGATAAACGGCACCCAGTTTATGAGTGCTTACGGCATGCATAATTTAATAATTGCCGAACGTTTATTAAAATGGGCCGATATTATTGCCGCCATTTCTTTTGATGCCTTTGATTGCACTATGGAGCCGCTGCATCCAAAAATTCATTCCATACGTTCTCATAAAGGACAGGTGGACACGGCTGCAAACATCAGCAATATATTAAACGGAAGCGCTATTGCAGCACAAAAAAAGCAGCAGGTGCAGGATCCTTACAGCTTCCGTTGTATACCACAGGTGCATGGCGCTACCAAAGATACTTTCGATCATGTGCTCCATGTTTTTATAAAAGAGATCAATTCGGTAACAGATAATCCCAATATTTTTCCGGAGGATGATTTAATTGTTAGCGGCGGCAATTTTCACGGCCAGCCACTGGCGTTATGTTTAGATTTTTTAGCCATTGCCATGAGTGAAATTGCCAACATCAGTGAAAGAAGAACTTATCAATTAATCAGCGGACAAAGAAACCTGCCCTTGTTTTTGGTAAAAGATGCCGGGCTCAACAGCGGCTTTATGATTCCCCAATACACTGCTGCCGGTATTGTAAGTGAGAACAAGCAATTATGTACACCTGCAAGTGTTGACAGCATTTCATCCAGTAACAACCAGGAAGACCATGTGAGTATGGGAGCTAATGCCGCTACCAAATGCAAACGTTTAATAGATAATGTAGAAAAAGTATTGGCGATAGAACTATTAACTGCCGTGCAGGCATTGGAATTCCGCAGGCCATTAAAAAGTTCGCCTTTGATTGAAGAAATTGTAACTGCATTCAGAAAGGAAATCAGTTTTAATGATGCGGATAGAATTTTGCATGAAGATATGGTGAAGGCAATACAGTTCCTGAACCGTGATTTGAAGGATTGATGGATTTACATGATTATCCTTCGAATTAATCATTCTAAATAAAATGCAGATAGTTGATATAAAGTATAAGGATAATCCTTAAATCATTTCAATCATGTTTCACACAGTTACCAATAAATAATCAAGATAATCTTTAAATCTTTTTAATCATGGTACTAATCTACGACCCCATAAAATACGCCACCCCAACCGGCAACCAACTCACCTGCAAAGGCTGGGTACAGGAAGCCGCATTGCGTATGTTATTAAACAATTTAAATCCTGAAGTAGCCGAGCGCCCCGAAGAATTAATTGTTTACGGTGGCCGTGGCAAAGCCGCAAGAAATTTTGAAAGCCTCGACTTAATTATAAAAGCCTTAAAAGTTTTAGAAGACGATGAAACGTTGCTGGTGCAAAGCGGCAAACCCGTTGCCATGCTAAAAACGCATAAAGATGCACCAAGGGTTTTAATAAGTAATAGTCAACTCGTTCCCAACTGGGCCAACTGGAAATATTTTGATGAGCTGGAAAAAAAAGGGCTGATGATGTATGGCCAAATGACGGCAGGCAGTTGGATATACATCGGTAGCCAGGGCATTGTGCAGGGCACTTACGAAACTTATGCAGCTATCGCCAACAAACACTTCGCCCCCCCCGCCCCCCAAAGGGGGGAGCAAGAAACACTCCAATCAACGGTAGCAGGTAAAAATATTCAGACTCTCAAAATCTCCCCTTTGGAGGGTGGGGGGGCTTCCCTTCGCTTTACGCTCAACGTAACCGCAGGCCTCGGCGGCATGGGCGGTGCACAACCACTCGCCATTACCATGAACGAAGGAGTAGCCTTAATAGCCGAAGTAGAAGAGTGGCGCATAGACAAACGCATTGAAACCAGGTACCTCGACGAAAAACACACCAACATTGACGATGCCATAAATGCGGCCATGCATTACCGTAAAGAAGGCATGGCAAAAAGTATTGGCGTGCTGTGCAATGCCGTGCATTTGTTAAACAGGTTGTTGCAAAGAGATATCATCCCCGACACACTAACCGACCAAACCAGTGCCCACGATCCGCTGATCGGTTATATACCGCATACATTAAGCAATGAAGAAGCCAATACATTACGTGAACAAAACCGGGCACATTATACCGAACTCAGTTACCAAAGTATGTACCTGCATGTAAAGTTGATGTTACAATTAAGAGACAAAGGAGCCATCACATTCGATTATGGCAACAACATCCGTGCAAGAGCATTAGAGTACGAAGAAAAAAATAAACAACAATTAGCAGAAACCAAAGTTCCCCCTTTAGGGGGCGGAGGGGGTTTGTTCCCTGGCTTTGTACCGGCATACATCCGCCCACTTTTTTGCGAAGGCAAAGGCCCTTTCCGCTGGGCAGCATTAAGTGGCGATGCCAATGATATTGCAGTTACCGATGAAGTAATTAGAAATTTATTTCCGCATAATAAATCCTTACTACGTTGGTTAGATTTAGCCAAAGAAAAAATTGCTTTTCAAGGTTTGCCGGCACGTATTTGCTGGCTGGGCCAAGGCGAAAGGGAAAAAGCAGGATTAGCGTTTAACGAATTAGTGCGAACCGGAAAAGTAAAAGCCCCCATTGTAATTGGCCGGGATCATTTAGACACCGGAAGTGTGGCCAGCCCCAACCGTGAGACCGAAGCTATGCTGGATGGCAGCGATGCCGTTGCCGACTGGCCTATATTAAATGCCTTAGTAAATACTGCAGGTGGCGCTAGTTGGGTTTCTTTACACCACGGCGGTGGCGTGGGCATGGGCTACAGCATACATGCAGGCATGGTAATAGTTGCCGATGGTACCGCCGATGCAGCCTTGCGTTTAAGCCGTGTGTTACGCAACGACCCGGGCATGGGTGTGATACGGCATGCAGATGCAGGGTATGATGTGGCGAAGGATACGCTGAGAAATAATGATTTGGATTTTAGGGAGAGATTGAAATAATTTTTTGGATCAAGCTTTGGTATTTCTATTTGGCTTCATTGGCGTCGCACTCTTGTGCAGAACAACTTTATTGGGCTTATATTTTAGCGGAGGAATATGAGTTAAAAACTAAGGGTAGACTTTGTTCTCATGCTATAAGACGAAGTTTAGTTTCACTAACTTTAATACAAATCTTTTGAACATTTTTTATATAGGAGTTAAGAAGTTTTCTTTTGTAAACTAAAATATAAGATGGATGATGTATAGGAACAAAAGAAATGCCATTTATCTCGAAGGACTTATATTTGAAATTATCCGAAAGTTCTATTCCTCTAATCCCTTTTTTTTTCATAACAAAGTTTGCAACTTGTTTGCCAAGTAAAAAAACAACTGATGGATTAAGGGCATTCAATTCGAATTGAAAATTGGGAAAACATTTTTCCATTTCATGTTCAATAGGGTATCTTATTTTACCATCATCTTTCAATGGTACACATTTTACTAAATTAGTTTTATAAAAACTTATCTCATCCTTAAGTGATTCTTCAATTGTACTTATTAAAGCTCCCGTTCGGGTTGAGGGCGATAATGGCAAATGCTCAATTCCTTCGTCAAATTGTATAGCAGATAATCCAACCCAAAAAATATGAGAGCTTTTAAGAAAATCAAGAACTGGTAGTTGGTTTAAGTACAAACCACAAGTTTTACAAACTTTCCGGCAAGGCTTGATTTTTTTGTTTAAGACCTGAGAATATTTTACCGTCATTCAAGTTAATTGTACGGTAAATATAGTGATGAAGTACATTATCATCAACTTTTGAATAATTGCCACTATGAAAGTTAAATTGTAAACGACCTACAAGCTCTGACAGGTCTTGATTTGGCAAAATTTGTTGAACACTTAAATTATTCCCTTTAACCTCCAAATTATGATAAATCTGAGTGCCGTGATAGGGACGGTATTGAAAAACGCTGGTACGAAAATTAACTCTATAGTTTAACGAAATTTCTTTTAATTTATTCGCTAATTGAAAAGTCATTTCCATGTCTTCCTTAGTTTCATCAGGGAATCCATAAATAAAATATCCCTTCATGTTAATTCCGGCTTTGAATACTTTAGTTAGATTAGTAATAATAGTATCAATATTTTTGGTTTTATTAATATCTCCTAATATTTTAGGCGAGCCAGATTCAATGCCAATAAATAATTCATAACAACCACTTGCTTTTAAATTGTTCATTATTGAATCATCAACACTATTAAAAGTCATTACGTGTGCCATGGATCGCCAGCACAAATTGAAATTTGAAAAAACATTTATTGCCTTTTGAACGGTGTTATTTGTTTTTAAAAACAAATCATCAAGTACCCTAATCGAATTAACACTTGGATAAGCTTCCAGTATATCACTTAACTCTTTAACAATAGAAATTTCTGATTTTTCCCTGATGGAGTAATCTTTATTCAAAGACCTGGCAGCAACACAAAAGGCACAGTTATATATACAACCTCTGCTGGTAACTATATTAGCCTCAGTAAATCCCAATGGATGTTGTACAGGTTCATTAAGGAAAAAACTTCGGTCGAGTGGTACATTTGAAATATCCTTCACTTCATACTTGGATTTTCCATCTACCAGAAAGACCCTCCTGCTTCCCTCTGCATAAAAATGAGGCTCTTTAAGTTGATTTTTTACAATATCCAAAGTGATTAGTTCTCCATCACCGGTTACTATATCAATTTCGTTATTTGTTGTCCAGATAAGTATATCCTTATAAAGTTGCTTAGTAGAAAGCCCGCCGATAATAAAGTGAGTTTTAAAATTTATACCCTCAAATAAATCTTTTACCAGTTCATAGTTGGTTGTAAAAATATTAGAAGCAACAAAATCAGGCTTTAAAGCATTTAATGTTGCTAATAAATCGGCTAATGATATTCGTTGATGAACTGCATCAATAAGTTTAACATCAATACCAGCATTATGTAGGATTGTGGCAATATGCCCCAATCCTATGGGAGGCAAAGAATCCTCATCGTAGAGGTCGTTCTTTTCTCTGAATAATGGTGAATTAATGATTATCACTTTCATTTTATTTTCTCGAAGTTTTCGTTTATGAGATATTTAATTTAACGATGAGTTTTTTTATTTCTTTTACTGGCGCCCTTTGATTTATCTCTTCATACAAGTTCAATTTTTCAATGGCAATCTCTTTACTTAAAAATTCTTTACTGTGTAACTCCTCAACTATCCAAAGTATGCCTCTTACCGGCAGATTTTTCTTAACTGATATTTTTCGTAAGCTTCCATCTGAGCTATAAATAATAGCATCTTTTCTAATAGCTAATTCCAACACTGAACTATCAGGAATACTCAGCCCTGGGTTCTCATCATATAAAGCTGCAATAATTTCAAATTCTCCATCTGCATCAATTTGTAGTTTTCCATTATTAATAAATTTTGACACTTCCTCCCATTGTGCCTCATCCGTAATTTCTCCAACTACCTGCGGTGTTGTAAAAGCAGAAACAGCCAATTGAAAAAAATCTTCCAGCAGATTTAAATCAACGAGGTCAAACAGGATACAGGCATCCTTGATTACTATTTCTTTTTTATCTGACACCTATAAATCCTTTTCTAATTTCGTTAATGCTTATATTCCAAAGAGCGGCAGCTTTGCTTAAGCTGATTAATTCTTCAGCCAGGGCCCGGTTAACTAATTGGTCAAAATTTCTTGATTTTTCCTGCCCTTGATATTTTCCCGGCTCTTCTTTTGCTCCATAAGTTTTGCTCATGTAGATCATCCACCTCTGATAATAATTATCAACTATTATTTCAAGCTCTCTTAATCTATGAACAATTGCCCTTAATGAAATGCCGAAATATTCTTTAATTGAAATAAGTTCATTGATTTGGATATAAGTTCTTTTTGAAGCACCTATTAATTTAATAAGCATCGCACTTGG
>JAYSTT010000046.1:0-1826 GCA_043719495.1 Ferruginibacter sp.
CCTAAATTAAATGCACCTCCATTTTTCCTAAAACTCAACAACACCAAAACTTTCTCTGTGGCACTTTCCCTTGTGTATGCATACACATCAGTATTGTTAATGTCTAGCAAAGTATATTTTCCATACACCAATACATCTTTATGATCTTTGCGGAGCTTGGTCATTTTTCTAAAATAATTTAAGGTAGAGTTTGCATTTTTTTCAGCAGCATCTACATTAATATCTGTTTTGTTTTCATTTACTTTTAACCATGGAGTGCCAGTGCTAAAACCTGCATTGGTAGTAGTGTTCCATTGCATAGGTGTACGTCCATTGTCTCTTGCGCCACCATTTTTTTGTGATTCTAAAAACGCTTTTAAATCGCCACCCGCATTTTTTACTTTATTATATTCTGCCAGCATTTCAATATCTCTATAGTCTTCAATTTTATCAAATTTAATGTTGGTCATTCCCAATTCATCTCCATAATAATAATAAGGAGTTCCACGCATGCTCAGTAAAAAAGTGGTGAGCATTTTAGAAGAGGCTTCTCTAAACTCTGGTGCATCATTTCCCCAACGGGTAGCCATTCGAGGCTGGTCATGATTACCCAAATAAATGGTTCCCCATCCTTTTTGCGCAAAAACACTGTCCCATTCAGAATATATCTTTTTAAAATCAACTAAGCTCCAGTTTGGATTCATCTTTCTAAAATATCCTGGCATATAGCCCAAGCTCGTTCCATCAAAATGATAACTCATATCTAGCTCATGCCTGTCGGGGTCAACAAAATTCATAGCCGTTGCTTTTGTAGTACCGGCACCTTCGGCCAATGCCATAACATCATATTTACTCAAAACTTCTTTATTCATCTCTTGTAAATAGGTGTGCACTGCTGGCGTACTGGCAAAATATTTAAACCAATCTCCTTCAAATTTTTCGTCAAGCATTTTTTGTGTAATCACAGGAAACGTAGTATCCTTGGCTATTACAGGAATTACATCCATTCTAAAACCATCTACCCCTTTTTTAAACCAACCATCCATCATGGTATATATTTCTTTACGCAGTTTTGGGTTTTCCCAATTTAAGTCAGGTTGTTTGTAATTAAAATAATGTAAGTAATACGCATTTGTTGTACTATCAAAACGCCATCCGCTTCCATCTACTTCAAAAGCACCAGGTCTAAATGCAGGCTTCCCTTTTTCTGCAGGCCACCAATGGTAATAATCTCTATAAGGATTATCTCTACTTTTTTTACTTTCCATAAACCATTTATGTTCATCGCTGCTATGGTTTACTACCAAATCCAATACACATTTTATACCTCTATCGTGCATGCCTTTCAGCAATGTATCAAAATCATCCATCGTTCCAAATTCTTTCATGATGTTTTCGTAATCGCTAATGTCGTAACCATTATCTGCATTGGGACTACCATAAATTGGGTTCAACCATACAATATCTATTCCTAAACTTTTAATGTAATCTAGTTTTGAAATTATACCTTTTAAATCTCCCACACCATCGCCATCACTATCTTTAAAACTTCGTGGATAAATTTGATACACTACGGCTTCTTTCCACCATTTATCGTCTTTTGGTTTGTTGGCGGTTACTAAGTTGGAAGCGGGAGAGGTTTTATTACTATTGCAACTTATTAATGCTAATAAAAGCATTGCACTCATAATTTGTTTAAACATATTTGTAACGTTTTGATAAAAGGTTAATTAATATTTCGTTTTTAAAACAGAGATTCGATATCGTAATTTAATTTTTTTACACAGATATTTGTGCAAATAATATAAAAAAAAATGAAACAAACGTTTGCGGTGGTAATTTCGGTA
>JAYSTT010000451.1:0-6729 GCA_043719495.1 Ferruginibacter sp.
GTTTTAGAAAGCTGGATAAATTAATCAGGTAATTAATTCCACTTCATATACAGCACTGAATAAAAACAGCTTCCCTGTTTTTACTTCCACGCATTTATACCGCTTTCGTATCTTCTCTCCTTTTGAAAAAATTCTACCCCCTTTAATTTTAAACTGGCTACCTTCAGTTAGATTTTCTACTAACTGGATTCCCTTTTTCTTTTCATTATAATTATTTAATACCCGCAGCAATTTTTCATCGCCACAACTGCTGGCAGCAGGGTTTTGAAGGGTTTGCAATAAAGTTTTTTCAACATCGGCAGGAAAAATTTTTTTGAGTAAAAACTTAGCCAATAATTTACTGAATTCATTTTTCCATTCTTTACCATGTGCCATTACACGATGACCAAACTGTTCGTAGGTAAATAAATGTGCCAGTTCGTGTAATAAAGTAATTAAAAATGCATGCTTATTAAGGTTGCTATTTACACTAATACGATGTGTTTTATCAGCATGGGCATGACGGTAATCTCCTAAAATTGTTTGCCGCTGTTTTGTAATGGTAAGATGCACTTTATAGTGCTGCAGATAATAGAGTACATCCTCAAAACTGCCTGCTGGTAAATAGGTTTGTAGTTGTAAAAGAGGGGCTTCCTGCTTAGGCATTTTTATTTTTGTTCAGCTTCATTACAATGGCAACTTCTAGGGTAAGATAAATAATATACATAAAAAGGGCAATAAAAACTGCAGGCTGGTTATAGGTACCGCCACTCAGTACTGCATAAACAACAACGGCCGCAATAACTACTGTCATCTTAATAAGCATACCACCCATTACACTGCGTACAAATGCGTGAGGATTGGTTTTTTGTAATGCATTCCGCTGTAAAAAAAAAGCAACCAGGCTTATTAAAAAGAATAAAACATTGGCAATAATTAAAACTTCCCTGTCTACTCCATTCTTTTCTAAAAAAGATTTAGCAGTTAAAAATAAAGCATTTAAAAAAACAAATAAAAATATAAGTGGTAAAATATGTTTACGCCTGTTTTGCATTGATCCTGATTATAAAAATTAAAATGTTGTAACAAAGGTAATAACTAAACTAAAACAGAAATGCTCCCGGTTTTATTCAGGAGCATTTTAAAATATTAAAACTGGTAAAGTCTGCTTTTCTTTATAGCGTTTATATATAATATTTATAAACCGCTGCCATTTCTATTCATTTACAACATTTGCCCTTTCAGTTATTAATTCTACCACATTGGCACCCATGTGGCATTGCCCGTTAAAGGAGGCTGTGGGTTCAATTTGTAATTTACCGGCATAAATATCGCCATCTACCACTGCTTTGCCATGTAGGTATAATAAATCGGCGACTTTTATCTTCCCGGTTACTTTACCTAAAATATCAGCTTGTTTGCCATCAATATCGCCTTCAACCATTCCTTCGGCACCAATTAAAATTTTAGCTTTTGCCAAAAGGTTGCCTTTTATTATCCCATCAATACGTATATCACCATTGCTTTGAACATTACCGCTAATGGTAGTGCCGGCACCAATAATGGTAGTAGAGCCGGCTTTTGTTTCATCAAAAGATGATTTTGATTTTGAATTAAACATATTCTTTTAGTTTTTGAGGTTGAAAAATTTTCAATCATTCATCACTATTTTCTACTTTGGGTAAATTAAGTTTATTGGTATCCAGCTTAGGTACATTACCCTGCAATACTTTTTGTAAATCATTAAAATATTGCTGCTTGTAATTTAATGCCTGTTCTATTGAATCTGTTCGCATTTTAAGCATCCGGTATTCTTTTACCTGTTTTGCATTACCATAGCCTACACCGGGCAAATAATATTTAAGAGGGGTAAATACTATTAGCGCCACTGTTAAACCGGTTAATAAAACAAAAAGAGTACTTAAAACAATATATACACTTAGCCTGTTTAATTTAAACTTCACCACTTCTTCATAAGTGTCTTCATTCATAACCACCAACCTATAACGATTACGCAAGCGTTTTAATGTGCTGTTGGCGTCAAATTTTGCCATATATTTTTTTTACAGGGGTTTAAAATTAAGAAAAGCAGCCTAAAAAAGCAATATAAACAGTAAAAAAGGGTATTTATACTTAAAAAGTAATGATATTACTTAGGAAAAGGTTTGTTTGTAAAAAATTTTATTGGCACTAATACGCTAATGCTCATTAATGATGGGTTCCACTCTGTTTCATCTAGCTAATTTATAAAATAGTAGTAAACCAACAGCGAGGATGAAGGAGAAGGCTGTTGGTTAAAAACCAGACAGCGGCGAAGATGGAAGCGGTGCTACCCACTGCGGCGAAGATTGGTGCGGCGAAAGATGCGAATGTTACCTACGGCGGCGAAAAATACTTTATACAATTTTAATGATTTATTAATAACCATTTGTTTTCTAAATCCGGACACAGTCCGGCGGATTTAATCGGCATCGAGTGAGCCGCTAAAGCGGAACACTTGCGCCAGTGGGGGACTGCGGGCTTTATTGTTTAGTATTCCACTATTTTATTTTTTAAAAGTTTCCAATAACAAATATTATTCCTATTAGGTAAATATATAAATACAGCTTCACAACCTAATCCTTGAATAGGATATTCAAAAAAAACATTTGCCGTATCTGACTTTATAAATATTCTTTTGAAGCTAACGAATGCCTTATAATTTTTGCTTTTGATTTCATCTATTGAAAGCAATTTTGCGTTGCTTCCAAGCTTATTCAAAATCATTTCATCTTTAACGAAACTATTTTTTTCAATAACAAAATCAGGCTGCGATATCGTATTTTGAACGTTATAATATTGTTGAATATCCGGAATATCAATAGCTTGTTGAATAAGTAATGTGATTTTCTGAAGTGTATCACATTTTGCGTTTGTAGTTTCGGAAACTTTATTTTGTACTAAGCTATCTTGCTTAGAAGATGATGGGTGGTCATTACTTGTACAGCTTGATATAGCAATCACTAATATTAACAGAAACATTTTCATACTATTTTTTTGCCGATGTCGGTGTTCCTTTTTAGTATCAAATTTAAAACAATTTCCCATCCCGAACGCCCCGCCTTGTCTCCCAAAAAGCGGGCACCCCAAGCCCACTTCTCAATTCCCAGAATAGTGAGTCAACATGTTAAGCTCATCGTTTATAATGTAATAAAATAGTGATTTCGTTAGGTGTCTATTCACCGCTTGTTGGGAGACAAGGCGGCGAACGGAGCGGAACACCCACAGCGGCGGAGCGGCGAAGATGGAAGCGGTGCTACCCACTGCGGCGAAGATTGGTGCGGCGAAAGATGCGAATATTACCTACGGCGGCGAAAGATTCGTTAATGCTCATTTACCTTTTGCTGGATGATGCCAGTAGGGAAGAATCTTTATTATTTGTATTTCATACAGAATACACTGTCAAGTTCAGCCATATAATAACCTAAATGTCCCTTACGCTTTATATTAATTTTGCCAATTACTATTATTTCTTTACGGTTCATTGAATCCAATTGTTTTTCGCTTTTAAACATACTATTGGAAAAATTAAGCCACAAAGCACTTTTAGATTCTGCCCATTTGTAAGGATAAAGAGCAACATTTTCGAATTCATAGGTTAAAAATCCATCTATTTGAACAAATACCCCGTCTAAGCTCTTAATCTTTGATATATCATTCAATGATACCTTTTCTACTTTTTGAGAAAAATTATCTGCAAAACAAAAGTTATCCCTTGTTGCCTTATGAAATTGATTGCAGGAAAAAAATATTGATAAAAATATTATTGCAAAGACTTTCATTTTATTATTTTTTTATTTTTCGTGTATCGAATTGGTGGCATAACACACTTATGTTCGCCGTTATTGGTAGCCCCCCTTCAACCAGCAAAAGCCGTTGTTGGTATGCATCAAAGGTAAATGAGCGCAGGCGTAACAACAACAACGAGCAAAACAAATGGAGCCGCAATTTTTCGCCGTCAGAGGTATAACTCCTTCAAGTTTAAAGCATTTTACTTATCCATCGCTGAGTACCTGCGCCATTGGAAGCCAGTGAGCAAACCAATGCCAGGCATCTATTTTGTGCGTTCACCCTATTTGTCAATTATGTAAGCCCGGTGTTTTTCTAAGTTGCTTACTTGCAATTTAAAAGATGGCAAGAATGTTACAAGTTCTTCAATTTTACTCGTAAAGCTATTTAAAACAGCAATTGTTATTGGATATTTATCGAGGTTTTGCTGATACATTAAATTTTTGTCAACGGTCAATAAAATGTCAAAATTATTTTCAACGCAATATGTCATTAATTTGCCATTTTAACTCCACCCAATCCTAATTCCCTTACTGTATATACTTCAAATTCTGTCAAATGATTTTTCAAGCGTTTAGTTACACACTCATCAAGCAAAATTTTCATTGAGGATATTTGTTGAAGTTTCAATTAATTTCTGCGACATTTCAAGAAGCCTTACCACCTGGCTTTTACTAACACCTTCAAAATCTTCAAGAAAAGTTTCAATAGATTCCCCTGTTTCCAAATAATCAAAAAGATTTTTTATTGGAACTCTTGTACCATAAAATACTGGTGTGCCGCCTAATATTTCCTGATCAATATTTATCACTTGTCCGTCCATAATTGTACATTTATTCTGATGTATCCAAAGTTACAGGTTTTTCTATCAAATTGCAAGCTGCTGCAATGGTAACTGCACTCGCAGATACGTATTCAACATCAAACTTCACAAAAAAAAATTAAAGTATCCTGTTTACAGCCCCTTTCTCCTAACGTTTAATAAAAAAATCCGATATTTATGCCCATTATCTAACCTGTTGATACATGCTTAAAACAATTATTGGCTTTATACTTTTATTCTTTGTTTTTACAACCTGTTTTTATACGGTTACGGCCCAGCAACCAACCTGGACACTTGACCCGTTTGGTAAAGAAAAAAAACCGGAGAAGTA
Source organism: Ferruginibacter sp. (assembly GCA_043719495.1). Taxonomy (GTDB): domain Bacteria; phylum Bacteroidota; class Bacteroidia; order Chitinophagales; family Chitinophagaceae; genus Ferruginibacter. The sequence goes on from JAYSTT010000451.1 coordinate 4,962, forward strand.
TGAAAACAGGAAATTGGGGTCCGAGAAAGCTGTAAATAAAAAATTTTCCACTCCAAGACATTTTATACAAAATACCATAACACATTATAATTATTATTTTAACTCTAATAATAAGGTTAATGCTGTAGTGGAAAGGGCAAAACTTACCAACAAAGATGATTACAATAAACTATTAACCTTTTATCCCTATTCTTTAGAAAATACTGCTACACAAAAACAGGAACTGGATTCCGTTATTTACAAAAGCACTGCCGGTATTTTATTACACGATTTGCGTAACGACTGGATTGATAATATGTACCTGCTTATTGGAAAAGCATATTATTTCCGTAAAGATTTTGATTCTGCTGCAATGACGTTCCAGTTTATTAATTACAATCTTTTCCCCCGTAATAAAAAAGAAGAAGATAGCCGTGTGGTGGGTACCAACGCTTCGGCCACGGGCAGCAACATTTCAATTGCCAATACTGAGAAAAGAAATTTTCTACAAAAACTAGCATCGCTGCCCCCAAGCCGCAACGATGCATTATTATGGCTTGCCCGAACATTAATAGAGCAAAATGAATTTGGAGAAAGTGCAGGATTAATAAATACTTTACAAAATGACGAAAATTTACCTAAACGCCTGCAAAACGATTTGGCAGAAGTAAGTTCTTATTGGTATTTTAAGCAATCCGGTTACGACAGTGCTGCTGTTTATTTAGAAAAAGCTTTAAGCAATTCAGATGATAAACAGGATAAATCAAGAAGAGAATTTCTGCTTGCCCAGTTATACGAAATGAACGGGCAAACAGAAAAGGCATCTGAATATTATGGTAAGGCATCTAAGCACACTGTTGACCCATTAATGGATATTTATGCTCAGTTAAATGATGCAAAAATGTACCGCACCGGCGATAATTTAAAAGAACTGAATAACAGTATTGCCAATCTTTTAAAAATGTCCAGAAAAGATAAGTTTGAAGCCTACAGGGATATTGTTTATTATTCTGCGGCACAACTCTCTTTACAAAAACCTGATACCAATACTGCCATTATTTATTTTAATAAAAGTATTAAATACAACGAAGTTAATATTCCTTATAAAAACAAAGCCTATGTGCAATTAGGCGATATTGCCTACAAACGGAAGTGGTACAAACTGGCAGCCGCTATGTACGACAGCCTGCAATTAAGCGACACTACTTTTACTGACAAACTTGTTCAAATACAAACCAGGCAGGCAGCATTAACAAACATTGTAGATTATATAACCAATATTGAAAGGGAAGACAGTTTACAAAGAATAGCTGCATTTGCTCCTGCCGAAAGAGAATCTTTTGTAAAAAAATTAGTGCGCAAACTCCGTAAAGAAAACGGCTTAAAAGATGATGCAAATAATGCCGGCAGCTCATCGTTGTTGCCGGACAATAAAAATAACCCTCCTGCAGATTTGTTTGCAACAAATACCAGTAAAGGGGAATGGTATTTTTATAACAGCTCTTTAAAAAGCAGGGGATTTAATGATTTTAAGAGTAAGTGGGGCACCCGAATTAATGTAGATAATTGGCGAAGAAAAGCTGCCATTGATCAAACTGTAAAAAGTGCAGCTAATAATACTGTATTAGCAGGAAAAGGAAACATTAATAATGTAAGTAATAATGCAACAGCAACCATTACCGAAATTACTTATGATGCATTAATGGAAAACCTGCCTCTTACTAAGGAAAAGATGGACAGCAGTCATTCTATTATCTCGGGTAATTTATTAAGCCTTGCAAAAATTTAT
>JAYSTT010000452.1:0-6726 GCA_043719495.1 Ferruginibacter sp.
CTAAAGGTTATGCAGCTTATATTTATGGCAGTGCAGAAGTAGTAGGTTTGATGTGCTTATATGTTTTTTGCGAAGGAAATAAATCGATGTATGAAAAATTAAGGTCTTCGGCACAATCCCTTGGAGCAGCATTTCAAAAAGTAAATTTTTTAAGAGATGTAAAAGTAGATTACCAGCAATTGAACCGTACTTATTTTCCAAATATGGATTTTAAAAATTTTACATCTGCAATGAAGCAGCAAATTGAAAACGAAATTGCAGAAGATTTTGCAAAGGCTTACGAAGGCATTTTGCAATTGCCGGTTAAAGCAAGATTTGGTGTTTATGTAGCCTATAAATATTATTTGTCGCTGTTTAAAAAGATAAAAAAAGTGCAACCGGCAAAAATAATGGAGCACCGTATCCGCATACCCAATTATTCTAAAGCTCTTATATTAGCCAAAGCAAGCCTTAGAACACAATTCAATATTTTATAATTTTTGCTTTAATATTCCACCGGTTTGAATAGATTAATATTAGTTGATGAAAATGATGTGCCATTGGGTACAGCCGAAAAAATGGAGGCACACGAAAAAGCTCTGCTGCACCGTGCTTTCAGCGTTTTTATTTTTAATAGTAAGGGAGAAATGTTATTGCAGCAAAGAGCAATTAATAAATACCATAGCGGTGGCTTGTGGACGAATGCCTGTTGCAGTCATCCTTATGTTGAACAGGATACTTTAGCTGCCGCTGAAAAAAGGTTGCAGGAAGAAATGGGTTTTAGTACTTCTCTTATAAAATCTTTTGAGTTTGTATACAAAGCCAATTTTGAAAATGGATTAACAGAGTACGAATATGATCATGTTTTTATTGGAAAATATGATGGACCAATAGCAGCAGATAAAGATGAAGTGGAGGATTTTTGTTTTATGAGTATACCTGCTTTAAAAGAATCGATAGAATTATATCCTCAAAAATATACAGAGTGGTTTAAAATTGCTTTTCCAAAATTGGAAAACTATCTTGCCCAAAATTCCTAAAAGCACTTTCTGTCCTTTTATTTTAAACTACTTTTGTTCCCAATTCAGTGATAGGGTATGAGTATTAAAAAAGCTATTATTATTGGAAGTGGTGTGGCAGGATTGGCAGCCGCCATTCGTTTATCGGTGCAGGGCTTTGCTGTAACGGTATTTGAAAAAAACGATTACCCCGGCGGCAAATTGTCCGCTTTTGAAAAAGACGGGTTTAGGTTTGATGCCGGCCCTTCCTTATTTACTCAACCGAAAAATATAGAAGAATTATTTGAACTGGCTGAGGAGCCCATAGAAAATTATTTTAGTTACCGGCCTGTTGATATTGCCTGTAAGTATTTTTATGAAAATGGAAAAGTAGTTGAAGCTTCAACCAATGCAGAAAATTTTGGACAGGAGCTGGAAGAAAAACTAGGTGAATCAGCTGAAACAATTATAAATTATTTAAATCAGTCCAAAAAAATTTATACCAATATTGGCAGCATCTTTTTAAATTATTCTCTGCATAAAAGAAAAACCTGGTTGAGCAAACATGCAGTTAAAGCTTTGTGGGCAACCAGATACAGTTATCTTTTTAAAACTTTACACCAATACAATAAAGCAAGATTCAAGTCTGCAGAAACTGTACAATTATTTAACCGCTATGCCACTTATAACGGAAGTAATCCTTACAAAGCTCCGGGAATGCTGAGTTTAATTCCACACCTTGAATATAATGAAGGGGTTTATTATCCCACAGGAGGAATGATCAGCATAACGAACGCATTGTATAAACTGGCATTACAAAAAGGAGTACAATTTAATTTTAATAATGCCGTAAAAAAAATTATTCATCACGAGGGAAGAGTAAGAGGAGTGGTTGCCAAAGATGAAAATATAGAATCGGACATTGTTGTAAGTAATATGGATGTATACTTTACTCAAAAAAAATTACTCAGTAATGAGTACAAAGCAAAAAAGGTTTTAAAACAGGAAAGAAGCAGCAGTGCTTTGGTTTTTTACTGGGGCATAAAAAAAATATTTGATCAATTGCAACTGCATAATATTTTTTTTAGTAATGATTACCAGGCAGAGTTTGATTGTTTGTTTACAAAAAAAATATTACAAAACGATCCGACTATTTATATCAATATTACTTCCAAAATGGAACAGGGCCATGCCCCAGCTGGAAAAGAAAATTGGTTTGTGATGATTAATGTGCCGGCAAATATTGGCCAGAATTGGGATATAATTAAACAGGAAGCCCGTAAAAAAATTATTGAAAAATTGAATAGAATATTACAAATAGATATAGAACCATTGATTGAAGCAGAAGAAATACTTGATCCAGTAATTATCGAAGAAAAAACAGCTTCTTACCAGGGGTCTTTGTATGGCACCAGTTCAAACTCAAAGCTGGCAGCTTTTCTGCGACATCCTAATTTTATGGGTACTATAAGTGGCTTATATTTCTGTGGTGGAAGTATTCATCCCGGAGGAGGTATTCCTTTATGTTTAAAAAGTGCCCAGATTGTAAGTGACATAATTCAATCAAAAAGAAAAAATCATTATTAACAAAATGCCATCTTCTAATAATTCTTCTCCATTTCCTCCCCCGAAGGGGGAAATAGAGAGGGCTGGAAATAATCAAAGGCTTAAATTTACCCAATACCAAATTGCAACTGCTATTGCAGTATTGTTTCATGTAATAGGTTTGATTGGAATTCTGATTTTTAAAAATGGTTTCATCCTTCAATCAACCCCTATTAATCTTTTATTAATGTTTGGTTTGCTAATTTGGACTCAAAATGAGAAAAAATATTTTTTCTGGTTATTTTTAATCACAACCATTGCAATAGGTATTGCAGTGGAAATAATTGGTGTTAATACAAAATTGTTATTTGGCGATTACAGTTATGGCACTGTACTGGGCTTTAAAATAAAAAATGTGCCGCTGATAATTGGCGTTAACTGGTTTATTACAATTTATTGCTGCGGTGTATGTATCCATACTTTGCTTATCAAGGCAATTACCAAAATCTCAACCGATACTGCAACTCCCCCCATGACATTAAAGGCTTTGTCTGTAATTGTTGACGGTGCTACGATGGCGGTTTTTTTTGATTGGCTGATTGAACCAGTGGCAGTTAAGCTTGGCTATTGGAAATGGGCTGGCGAAATTCCTTTTTACAATTACCTGTGTTGGTTTATTGTTTCATTGGTTTTGCTTACGATATTTCATTTTTGTAAATTTAATAAGCAAAACAAATTCGCTGTACATTTGTTAATGATACAGGTCATGTTTTTTTTATTGTTAAGAACATTTTTAAATAACTAATGAACTGGTTTTTTTTTATAGCAATTGTATTAATTACTTTCTTCATTATGGAAGGTATAACCTGGCTTACCCATCGTTTTGTAATGCACGGTTTTTTGTGGTACCTGCACGAAGACCATCATAAACCTACCGGGCATAAATTGGAAAAAAACGACGCCTTTTTTTTAATATTTGCCCTACCCAGCTGGTTATGTATTATGCTTGGCCTGCAAAATCAGGTATATTGGATGGCAGCTATTGGTTTTGGTATTGCTATGTACGGACTGGCTTATTTTATTGTACATGAGGTAATCATTCACCAGCGGTTTAAATGGTTTACCCGTAGCAATAATTCTTATGTACGTACCATCAGGTGGGCACATAAAATGCATCATAAGCATCTGGGTAAACAGGAAGGCGAAAGTTTTGGTATGCTGATGGTAGCAAAAAAATATTGGGATAAAGTGAGAGCGGATAAAAATATACAGGTAGAATCCAAAGCAAACAAAAATTAAAATAACCGGCTGCTTTTCAAATTAAGATACAGGTGCTTCACTGAATACTTTAATAAACTTCTCATACATTTCCCTCCATCCTTTAAACTCTTTCGCCATTCCTAAAAAATTATTATGCCAGATAGTTATTAAAGTGCCGTTCGCTTCTTTACAAACTTTGAAGTAATGCATTAATTCTTCATAAGCCTTCTCTGCCGAAAAATGTTGTTCATAAAACGAATTGGCATCCATAAAACAAAACGGATGAATACGTAAGTCGGTTTGTTTTTCGTTTTGCAGATCGTACCAAAAAAAGGAAGAAGCCACAGAAGCCCTGAAACCGTTAGTACTGCCGTAACCCATACTATAATCATCTGTTATACCAGCTTCAATTAATTTTTGATAACCATTGGGTAAATTAAAGCGGATATAATGTTGTCGGGAGACGGTAATTTTTTTTTCAGCCATTTGGGCTAAATAATCTTTTTCCTTTTTTAGTAAAGAAGGCGAATCTCCACTTTGCCAACTCGGGTGAATACCCACTGTATAATTTTTTGCATGTTGCTTTACCAGTTTCCACATTATATCAGAATCAGGCAAAATATGCTTATCGTATTGCCCGTTTTTTTGAGCTGCTAAAAAAAAATAAAACGGTCGCAATTTATTTTGCTGATGCAATGTATGTAACCATTTATATACATCAAAAGGATCTTTTTGTAAACCAGTTAACACCTTTAATCTTTCAACAGAAGGCGATTTTAAAAACCCTCCAATATTTCTAAGTAAACCTTTGTATTTGTAACTGTAAGCAATATCAATATCGTAAGTGGGTAAAAAGTTAAAAGTTGAAAGTTGAAAGTTGAAAGTCGGGAAGATTTTTTTTATTGCCAAAGCAAAATCTTTTACCCAAATATTTATTAAAGGCAATTGCAAAAACCCTTCTTTAAACGCTAGTGAATTTTCGTGGGCATACCTGCCATACATATCTTTTGTATGCGGTAAATATTCTTCGTAGCGGCTAAGTAAATAAAAAGTAGCGGCAAAAATATCAAAAGGAAAATGAGCATTGGTTGTTTTGAAAAATGCTTTATACCCAGTAATCTCAAAGCAAGAAACATTTTGCTGCTTAATTTCAGTTTCAAATAACAGGCTGCTGTTTTCAATCCTGAATTCATTTTCTTTTATAGGGGAAGATGAATAATTAATACAAACCCCTTCATGGGTTTTAAATTCTTCAGAGTCAATCGTAATTACAAAATCAACCCCCATTAATTCTTTAAAAATAAAATTGCAGCAATACTGTAAACGGGGGGAATTAGTATGTGAGTAAATTAAAACCATGCAACCACAAAATAAACAACTTGCCCCATACTAACAGAGTTGTAAAAAAATATTTTTATTTACCTGATAAAATGCTGGATGCCAAACCCAAAACTTGCTGATGCTGCTGTATTGAAATCTGTGTTAAAACTTCTGTTAATATTTAAATTGCTGCTCACATTAACAAAAATCCGGGTGTTGAAGTTAATAAAATAGTTGCCCGAAAAATTTAGTGAAGTGTTATTATTAATTGCATCATCTTCAATTGCCCACAACAAATTATTACTAAGATATGTATTAATGCTGGTTCTCGTATTTGGATAATAACCCCATTGTAAATAGCCATTTAAACCGGTAATAATATTTGAATTTGTAATAGTGTTTATAATTGAATTATTTGTGTTTTTAGTATCGTTATATCCGTAAGTAGTTGTTAATGATATGCCCTTGTTATACTGCCTCTTAATGCTTACAGCCTTGGCTTTATCAATACCGATACTTAAAATTACGGTTGCAAATTTAGAAAAATATTTTGCCGTACTGTCAACTGGCAGTATGTTAAAAACACTTTTTGTATTGTTTAAGCCAACCGAAGGTGTGAGTGTAATAAATTTTTCTTTACCATGCCTTCTCAGCTCATTAAATGCATAAAACCAGCTGTCGTTTACAGTGGTAAAGTAGTCAATACTTTTTTCTTTAACCAACCCTCTGGCACATAAAAACGAATCAATTTGTTTTAGCTCAAAAATATGTTTGCGCCTAAAATCAAATAAACGGGTATTATTTAATTGTGTAATTGTTTGGGCCAATCCGTTAATATCTTCATTACTAAAATCAGTGGCAAGCAAATTATTTTTCTTTAAATCATTAAGTATGTTATAGGCCATTTGCGCATCTGTAACATTTTCTATCCTTCCCTTTCCAATACCAACTGTATAGGATAGGCTGCTAAAATCTGCATTATTTTTCTCAGTAAAATTATTAGTGCTATTTGCAAAAGATTGTTTTACCAGCATTGAAAAACCAGTTTGAAAGTAATTAGATTTTTTGTATAATTTTTTACTTGCCGATTGAATGATAGAATAATCAAAATTAGTATTGCTTTGCACACCGATAGCAATGGTAGCACTATTATGATTAAAAGCTGCAGATGCCAGGTAAGAATAGCTTGCTAAAACATTATCGGTACTTACAATTTTTACAGCTTCAAATTTTGGATTAAATGAAAAATTGTAAGCGTTGCCTAAACCCTCTGAAGTACCAAAGCCGCCATTGGCATTTCCACTAACCAGTACCGAACGAAAGTTGGAAGTACGAAATTTGTATTGCTGTAAAAAGGCAGTATTATTTTTTTGAGCGAATGTAATGTTACCGATAAATAAAAATAAGAGCAGGGTAAAAATTCTCATAAGTATGTTTTCTCAAATATGCAACAATAAATTAAAAGAAAACGTTAAACGTTATTTCTTATTCCGCTCTTTCCACATTTCATTAAAAGTTTTTTGGCTAAAGTTTAATTCGCTGCGGTGTGCTGCCCAGCCTTTAAACAAACCATTTACTACTTTGTTTTTTAAATTGCCGTTACCTAAATTCATCATACCTCTTT
>JAYSTT010000453.1:0-2771 GCA_043719495.1 Ferruginibacter sp.
CCTTCGGCACCACTTATAAATTCACCTTTGCTGTTTAATAATTTTAAAGCGTTCCATTCTTTTGGGTTATGGCTTGCTGTTAAAATAATTCCACCTGCAGCTGCTTCAAATTTTACTGCCATTTCCACAGTGGGAGTTGTACTTAGGCCAAGATCTACAACATGTAAACCCAAACCAATTAATGTGTTAACCACAAGGCTATTTACCATTTCGCCGCTTATTCTTCCATCTCTGCCAATAACTATTTTATTATTATTGCTCTGCTGCATCAGCCAGGTGCCATAAGCTGCAGAAAATTTAACTACGTCGAGCGGCGTTAGGTTATCATTTGTTTTTCCGCCAATGGTGCCTCTTATTCCGGATATACTTTTTATCAGTGTCATACGCTTCAGGTTTTAGGGAAAACAAAGATAAGAAAACTTTGTCCCCTTCCCTTAAAGGTGAACATAGTATTACTATTTTTAGTTTATTCTGTTCTATGAACAGTAGTATTTAGATTTTTTGCAATAAAAAACATAATACTTTGAAAGTAAAAACAAAAAACAGTAGATAGTAAACCTTTAACTTTGCCAGCATGCAACAAACCTGGTTTAAAGATTGGTTTAATTCTCCATACTATCACCAACTCTATTTTAAAAGGGACGAAAATGAGGCTGCTGCATTTGTTGATAAATTGATAGATTACCTTAAGCCATTGCCTGGCAGCAATATGCTGGATGTAGCCTGTGGAAAAGGCAGGCATTCTATTCAACTTGCAGGAAAGGGTTTTGATGTTACAGGGATTGATTTAAGCGAAGACAGTATTACGGAGGCATTGCAAAATGAAACAGAAAATCTGCATTTTTACCGGCATGACATGCGTTTACCTTTCTGGATAAATTATTTTAATTATGCTTTTAATTTTTTTACCAGTTTTGGTTATTTTAAAACCAGGCGGGAGCATGATAATGCCATACGTACAATTGCCCAGGCTATAAAACCCGGAGGTACATTTGTAATGGATTTTTTAAATGTGCATTATGCAGAGGATCATTTAATACATCAATCGGAAAAGGAAATAGACGGCATTAATTTTATTATTACCAAGTGGTTTGACGAGACACATTTTTATAAAAAAATAATTATTGAAGATGAGGCTATGCATGAGCCGATGATTTATACAGAGAAAGTGGCTAAGTTTTCATTAGGCGATTTTACAGAAATGTTTGCTTACCAGGGATTGCAGATACAAGAGGTATTTGGAGATTATAATTTTGCTAATTATGATGTAAAGAAAACACCCAGGTTGATAATGATTGCAAGGAAAATAGGATAATGCAGCTGACGGTGGATAGTTCAGATTCATAGTAAAAGTATATCTGGCTTATAAACTATCAGCCAGGAATCATACACTTGCTACTTCTTACGGTTATTCATCAACATCCATTTACTGGTTTCAAAAATAGCAGAGGTTAACCCAGATAATTTATTTTTAACAGAATCCAGTTGTTGCAGGTTAAGCAGCGGTAAATTATCTTTTACCGGAACCAGTTCTTCATGATTAATAGTGATATTTTTTACAAAATAATAGTCATCTGTTATTATGCCAATATTTCCTTCATCGTGATGAATGATAAAAGCTGAATGAAAAATATTTTGCTGATTAATTACATCTCTGCCCAAAGTACTGTTGGTATAAGGCTGATGTACCATACCGGCCAGTGTGGGCAAAATATCAATTTGCGAAACCGTATAATGGTAGTTTGCAGGCTGTAACAAAGCCGGAGCATAAAATAATAACGGCACATGCTCATCGCTTAACCGGTGAGAATTCCAGGCTTTTGGATACACCGCACCTGACTCTCCTTCTACACCATGATCTCCTACAAAAACAAAAATGGTATTATTAAAATAAGCCTGTTGTTTTGCTGATTCTATAAATTTTTTAAAACAAAAATCAGTATAAGAAAATGCCTGGTATTCTTCCTGGGATTCGAAACCGTTTTTTAAAAGTGTTTCTTTGTCAACTTTATTGCAGGTGAATTCTTTTTCGCCTGGCGGTAACATAAATGGCCGGTGGTTATGTGCTGTTTGAATTACAGCAAAAAAAGGTTTGTTTTGCTGCTGCAGCACTTCACCTGCTTCTGTAAATAAATCCCGGTCACTAATTCCCCAAACATTTATTTCGGGAGATTTGTATTTTCCTTTTTCATAAATGTCAATGCCGTCTATATTACTCATTAAACCTCTGAAATTATTAAACTGGCTTCTTCCCCCAATAAAATAGAGTTTATTGTAGCCTTCAAAATTATTGATAATGGTATGTTGGTTTACTGCTTCTGCATCCTGGGTGGAAAATTTTGCCATCTGAACGTCAGGTATTCCGGTGATGGCGGCAAAAATTCCCCGGGCCGTTCCAAAGGTTGGTGTAAAGCATCGGTCGAAAAAAATACCTTCTTTGCATAATTCATTAAAATAGGGGGTGCTGTTTAAAATATTTCCGCTCATACTGCTTTTGTACATACTAAAACTTTCGCAAAGTACCAGAACAACATTAGGCTTACTTTCCAGGCTGCGGCTATTGGGCAATACCGTTCTCTCGTAATTAAATCTAAACTGGGTTACCGAATCTAACTGAAGGTAATTGGCAATGCTGTTATAATATTTTGAAGCACCGCTTGTATTAAAATCGGGCTTACGTTGCTTTAATGAGGTTATAAAATTTTGAAATGGATTTAAGGCAAGATTACTTTTAAAATTATCATTCAATTTGTAGGCGTCCTGCCGGGTAA
>JAYSTT010000454.1:0-6712 GCA_043719495.1 Ferruginibacter sp.
GAAACTGTTTTATATTTTTTCTCATTCACCACATTCACTTTTTCTAAAGGATCCCCTGCATAATCATACATTTCAGTTGCATAGATTTTATTGACGTTAAAAGGTTCAATAAGTAAATTATGACGAATGTTTGGCATAATTAAACGCTTTTAATTTGATAAAATAATTTTTATTGTTCATTATTACTTGTGTTTTTTTATTCTGTTCAAAGTTTCTATGCTGTCTTTTTACAATGACGGCTAGATAGCCGCTTGGCGAACTTTCTTGTGCAATTCTTAGTCGGTAATCAAAGAGTAAATATACAAATAGTGGCCGGATAGCCCTACCTCTCTTACCCCTCAATTCCCATCCTTGGTAATACAATTGAAGCTTATACAATTGAGAGTTTGAAAAAATGTGAGTAATGTTTCAAAAAAAATATTGATACAGCTATCCGGCAAATACAATTTTTAACATTAAAATGGAATAGATATATGAAAGATGAGTTGAGCGGTAAAACGTAACATTACGGGCAGATTATTCCTTCCTTCTCAGTTTATATTCTCTGATTGTTAACATAACCGAACTTAAGGTAAGAATACATGCCATAATAAAGTTTGGATGTATTGTTTTTAATATTTCCGGAAACCCTTGCGGTGGAACCACACCATCCGGCCATGTGCCAGTGCCTGGCATAAATAATGCAGGAAAAAACATTCCCCAGAAAAACAATGGGCTTAATCCAATAAACAGAACAGACAAAACACTTCCTTTATCTCTGTAAGAACTCCAAATTGCAATAAGTGCAAGTGTACAAACCAGCATAGCTGAAAAGTATTGTACCGCCCAATGAAACCGGGCATGGGGTGACCATAACGGATTCGTCATGTGTGTTTCATTCAAATCCATTACAGACATGATAACCATTGTAAATATAGAAATGCAGGTCATGGTAATGGAGAAAGCTTTACTAAACTTTTTCATCGTTGTTTGTTTTTAAAAATGAAATAAAATGAGGTTTGTGATAAGTAAACAGAAAAACTGTTATGCCAATTACAGGCATTGCCATTAAAATACCGGGTAAATCAAGAAAAAGGTGAAACAGCAAAACATTGACTGCCACAGGTGCAAATAACAGTAACGCTAATGGAATAAAACGGTTGAGCAATAATACAATCCCTAATAAAAGTTGTGTAAAACCGACGGCTTGTAAAATATACCCTGATTCTGTGAAAGCCAGCATCAATCTTCCGGCTTCTCCCGAAAATTGATGTTGTGGTAAAAGTTGAAAAAGATTGCTGATGCCAAAAAATGTCATGGCAGCTCCAAAGAGGTAGCGAATGACGGTGTAGATGCGATGTTTCATTGTTTTTAGTTTTAATTACAATGTAAAAATCGCAAAGAAGCTAACCCTTTTTATTCACCTATGTTAACTTCTGTCGGTGGCTTATATTATTTCGGATTCTGCTTAATGATTGTGGCTTTATTCCCAGATAGCTGGCTAACAGATATTGAGGCACTTCCTGTGGCAGTGAGGGAAATTCGTTCAGCATGTTTTGATATCTTTCTTCGGCTGTATGCAGCAGCATACTTATTTCTCTTTTTTCTTTCCGGTAAAATAAATATTCTGCTATTTTAAGAGCAAACAAAGACCATTTTTGACTTTGCCGGATAAGCTCTTGAAAATAGGATGCATCCCAAACAGACAACTCACAATCTTGCTCAGCCCTTAAAAATATTTGGGAAGGTTGGCCGGTACTCATGCTGGTGTAAGCGGTAATAAATTTGCCGCTTAGCGAAAAATCTTTTACATGTTCTTCACCATCTTTCAATAAAAACAAACTGATAACTCCGGAATGAATGAAGTAGATGGAATGGCAACGTTGCCCTTCTTTTACAATCGTTTCGCCTTTCTTTATGTGAAGGGCTTTGCTGCTGGATAAAAAGTGGTTTAATTCTTCTTTATTAAATTGCCCGGCTTTTTCTAAGAAGGTTATTATTTGTTGGTCATTGTTCAATTAATATAATTTGCTGGTAACTCAATGCCTGGTACTTTTTTTAGTATAAATCAGTGTTGATTATAATTACATAAATGTACGAATAAAACTATTTTATTTGGTAGTGCAGTGTATCATTGACGCAAGCCGCGGCAATACAAATCTGTATAAGGTAATTAATATGATAAGTACATCCAGCCGAACTGTTGTTGCTGATGGCGCATCCATAACAAAGGATGCCTTGGTGGGAAGTGGTTATAACAAAATCAGCAGCAGCATGGCTGGTGCTGGTGTATCTAATGAGTATTTTAAACAAGGTAATAGCGGTGGAAATTATATGAAGGATAAATTGAGTGGGAAAACGTAACGAGTATGTCTTTCCTGATGTTGAAGTTACTTCCGTTTGCCCAACCTTACATACGACTTCTTCCTACCGGTTGTGCTATTTCGCTTTCATCTTGTTGCCTTTTGCGTCATGTGTTACTTCAGCAAGCCCAAGTGCTTCCATGAGTGGCGGTATATACATTCCAAAGCGGCCACGAAGCCCTTTTTTAAGCCCGTACCAACCGCCAACAGGATTTTTTTCTGAACGGCCCCAGGCCTCAACAGTTCCGTCTTTTGCCGGCTTTTGTTCATCCGCACTTCCAAGTTCCATCCAGTCGCTGTGTTTTTTAAGCATTTTGTGCAGGTCATCAAGACAGTTCATGTTGTAAAGCAAAACTGTTTTTCCAACTGTACAAACTAACACTTCTTTGCCGTCTTTTTCATCGACATGCATTGTATATTCTGATGATAATGGCGGTGTTTTTAAAACCAATGGCTTTTCTTTTGTTCCGATTTTGTATTTCATTTTTGATTTGGTTTTATAAGTTGAAAATATTATTTGACGAAGCTACTAAATGTAGAATTTCCTGTTTAGGTGCAACTTCAGGCCCGCTTGCTTTTAATTGTTCCTGAAAATATTTGAATGATGGCAATTCATTTAAAATTTTCTGGTCTTCGTCGCCTTTAAAAAAAGCCGTATGAATAAATGTTTTTCCATCAGCACTTATACAAGCATTATAATTGATGCCTGGATGATTGAGGTTCTGTAAATCAGTCATTACATTTTTTATGTTATGCTGATTTTGTTCAGAGAATTCTATTTTAGTTGTATAAGTTACTTTAATTATTTTCATTTTTTTCATTTTAGAGTAATGTAAATTATTTGGTGTTGCTGATTATTTCTGCTTCCTTTTTAAGGTCGCCTGCAAATTGTTCAAATGATTTATCAAAGGGTGGTATCATTTTAGCAAATAAAGGAAAGATTGGTCCGCCGATTTTTTCATTCATTGAGAAATTTGTCAGCCCTTTGCCAAGGGAATTAAGTGTGTAAATTCTTTTGCCCATTGCATCGCCCCAAACTAACCTGTTATCGGGTTCAAATTCTTTTACTGAAAGCTTGAAAACCCTTTTTGGGTCAAGTGTAGATTTTAATTGAATTTTCCCGTCTTTAGTAATCGTTCCGTCTATTGATAGTACGGTTGAGTTCCATCTTGGGTAATCAGAAGCATTCGTAAGTAAAGCCCAGATAATACTTTTATCGGCCTGAATGTCAATGCTGATGGCAGTTTCCCTGCTAAAATTTTTTTTGATTGTTACGGCTTTGCCGTTTGATGTTACATTTGTCATTGCTATTATTTTTGTTTATATAGCTTTTTGACGTTTGAGCAAAACAAAACGATAGGCTATTCTTCATTTTTTTCCGAATAATTTTCCATTACTTTTCTATTGTGGTCTAAATGATACAGTTGAAGGGTTGAACCATTTGAAGAAAAAGGGTCAATTTCTTTCATAAGCTGAAGCCGCAGGTTTAATAGATGTTCTTTGTCTCCTTTGTCCACAACCCTTGCCATTTCAATTTTATTTTTTTCAATTTCAAAATCCTGCTTTGGATTGAAAATGCCGTTTAGTTCGGAACATTGATGACAAACACCTTCTTTATTTATCAAAGCACACCTGCTATCAAAAATATTTATCAATTTTGCTCTGCTGGTATGTAAGTAATATTTTACCATTGCTTCGGTAGTATTCAGTATTTGAGTTATCTCCAAAATTTTGAAATCGTATATTTCTTTAAGTAAAATACAAATCTGTTGCTCAGAAAGCGTATCTTTTGATGTACTTGATAATCGATATATTCAGACTAAAATAGTTCTTAAAGTACTTACAGAAACAGAAGAAGATTATATTGAAGATATCGCAGCAGAATTTTCAGCTAACCAGGACGAAGACTGTGTTCTGAAACCAATTGTAGAAATTGGAGTTTCGCTTGCAACATATAAGTATGTTGTTTATAAAAAAATAGGAATATAATTCCTTTTGCCTCCGCCTTCTGCCTGCGTTCGTGGCACACGAAAGCAAATAAAAATATTAAGCCGTTACATTAAAATTGTAGCGGCTTTTTTTGTTTATTCATAAATATCTTTCCTATGCCCTAAGTCAATAACATCTACTTGTAAAATATCGTCAAAAATATCATAGATAATGCGGTAATCGGCAACTCGTATTCTAAAACCGTCTCTACCTTTTAATTGCTTGTAACCAACTGGGCGTGGGTTAGTAGCCAGTTTAAGAATAGCTGTTTTAATTTTAGAGTAGTAAGGTTCGTTAATTTTTTCTAGCGATTTTAATACAGCTTTTTCAATGCGGAGTTGGTACATTACTTTTTTCTTTTTGCTTCAATTTGTTTAAAGGCAGTATCAGCATCAACAAAGCTTTGCTTTCTTTTTTTAGCAGCATCATAGCGTTTAATATCTTCCAAATCTTCCAGTTCTTCCATAATGGTATTAAACTGTTTGGCAGGTAAAATAACCAACTGTTTGCCAGCAGTATCTTTTATGTATTGTGGATTTATCGTAATCATGATATGAAATTTACATAAAATTACAAAAATTTTACCAAGTTTCCCACTGTCACTTTGTTGCCACCTGTGCATTACCAGCGGCGAACCAGACAGTAATGCTGTAGTAAAATATAAAAAGTACACATCATTTACAAAAGCAGTTAGTTTTTTGTACATTTAATTTACGAAAGTTCTTTGATTATGTGCCTTGTATGTAAGGTAAAGGCTGGTGTCGTTCGGGATGATAGAACCGGGCAGGAAGTTTTTGCAAGGGGTGAAAAAATATCGTTACGGGTTTAATGGAAAAGAAAAAGATAACGAAGTAAAAGGTGAAGGTAACCAACAGGATTATGGGATGAGGATTTATGACCCAAGGTTGGGAAAGTTTTTAAGTGTTGACCCAATTTCGAAAAGTTTTCCTTGGTATACACCATATCAATTTGCAGGCAATAAACCAATTTTTTGTATTGATTTAGATGGATTAGAGGATGTTTACCCTCATTCTGTCCAATCCTTCTAACCTGATGCCGCCTAAAACTGTAAGCTTTAAAATTTCATTTTCATATTGCAGTTGCTGCTGGTCTATTATTATAAGTTCGTTTGCCATGTGGAAAAATATTTTTATGTAGCGATATGACTGCAAACATAGTCAATTCACTTTATTTAAAAATACCCCATTCACTATTTTTATTCACATTCACTTCGTAAAAGCCATGTATTACGTACCCTATTTGATACATTTGCTTATTCATTCAACACTTTCAACTATGAAGCAGTTACTACCCGACAGGATTTTAAAGGCAAGAAAAAAGAAAGGCATCAGCCAGCAAGACCTGGGCAAAGCTGCCAAAGTACATTTTACAAACGTGGGTAAATACGAACGTGGTGAGTCGGTGCCTGCTGCCGATATTTTAAACCGCATTGCTAAAGTACTGGAAGTGTCCACCGATTATTTACTTAATGGTACTGCAAACGATAAAAGCGCTGATGCTATTACTGACGAAGAACTGCTAATACAGTTTCGCAAAGTGGAGCAACTACCCACACAAAAAAAGAAACTCGTTAAAGAGTTTCTCGATGCCTTTATCTTTAAAAATGATTTGCAAAAACAATTGCAAGGGTAAGATGTTAGAAAAGCCAATACCTGCAAAAAAGGAGATACGAGCCTTCTACACTGATAATTTTGTACGAGTTTATCAAGCATACAATAACAGCATCGCAGATTCAGCTATAATTAATCAGAAATTTATTACACCTCCCTTTAAATTAGAACGTACAACTTGGATTAAACCTTCTTTTTTTTGGATGATGTACAGATGTGGCTGGGGCTATAAAGAAAATCAAGAAAGAATATTAGCAATTGATATTACTCATGAAGGATTTCTATGGGCTTTAGAAAATAGCTGCCTCTCCCATTACGACAGTAGTATTCACTTAACAAAAGAAGATTGGGAGAGAAAAAAAAATATTTCACCTGTCGTTATTCAATGGGATCCTGAAAGAGATATTTTTTTAAATAAATTAGAAAACAGGTCTATACAAGTTGGCTTAACTCCCATAGCCGCAAAAAAGTATGTTAATGATTGGATTGTAAAGATTACTGACATTACAGCTCCATCAAAAAAAATAAAGGCTCTTGTTGATGAAAAAAAAATGACAGAAGCTTTTGAACTCCTGCCGTCTGAAAAAAAATATTTTATACCTAATTAGTCGCCCCTTAAAAACTACTACAATGCACATTTGTACTGTATTTTAGGATAAAAATACTTGATATTATTTGCAGGAAAATAGAACTTTGATTTGAAAACCTTGCAAATTATTTTTATGATTCCCCACAAAAAGAACACCGCAC
>JAYSTT010000455.1:0-2739 GCA_043719495.1 Ferruginibacter sp.
GTTTAAAGCAAAAATACTGTAAAGCAATAAATAAGGTAATATCATCTTTTATTTAACAGCAGTTTGTGTTTAAAGCTATCTTAGTTATGTTTGCAGATATTTTAAAACAATGAAAGTAACTGATCACATTAACAAGGCAAAAGACACACTGATTTCATTCGAAATTCTTCCCCCGCTTAAAGGTAAAGGCATTCAATCTTTATACAAACATTTAGACCCATTGATGGAGTTTAAACCTTCTTTTATAAATGTTACCTATCACCGCAGCGAACATGTGTTTAAAAAAAATGCGGATGGCAGTTTTGCAAAAGTGGTGGTGCGTAAGCGCCCGGGTACCGAAAGTATTTGTGCGGCAATAATGAATAAATACAGTGTAGATACGGTACCGCATTTAATTTGCGGGGGTTTTAATGTTAGTGATACCGAAGATGCTTTAATTAACCTTAATTATCTGGGAATAGATAATGTATTGGTATTACGAGGCGATGCTGCAAAAAACGAGACTGCATTTTCACCGGAACAAGGCGGCCATAATTATGCCAGCGACCTGTTAAAGCAAGTAGTAGATTTAAATGCAGGAATTTACCAGGAGGAAGAATTAAAGAATACCAGCCAAACAAAATTTTGTATTGGGGTTGCCGGCTACCCCGAAAAACATTTTGAAGCACCCAATATGGACAGCGACCTGCAATATTTAAAAATGAAAGTGGACCTTGGTGCAGATTATATAGTAACCCAGATGTTTTTTGATAACGAAAAATTTTATGCATTTGTAAAAGCCTGCCGCAGTATTGGTATTAATGTACCTATTATTCCTGGATTAAAACCAATTTATACACAGAAACAACTCACTATGTTACCCAAAGTATTTCATATTGATTTACCTGCCGCATTAAGCAAAGAAGTGGCAAGATGTAAAACTGATGAAGAAGTGGAAAAAGTAGGAACAGAATGGTTGTTGTATCAATCTAAAGAATTAAAAAATTTTGGCGTACCTGTTTTACATTATTATACTTTGGGAAGGCCAAATTTAGTTGCCGATGTAGTAAAGGAACTTGTTTAGAAAGAGCTGCTGTCACTAAAAATAAACGGGCAATTTACTGCCCCGTTTATTTTTTGACTAATTAATTTCTTTTACCATTGACTGAAAAATCTTTTCATCAACTTTAACCGGGTATTTCTTTTTTAATTCCTCCAGCCATTTTTCTTCCACTATATTTTGGTAATCGTTTATTACCAATCCCCTCGCTTCTTCAAATGTACGTTGCTCATTGACGGGATGCAGGCTTAAAATTTTTACAAAGCCGGCGGTACCGTCTGCTGGATTTACCATAACCGGCGTAACGGTTCCTGCTGTTGGCTGTACTCCCTCTGTCAACGAAATTTGTAGCAGCTCGTACCTGCCCGAATCTGACTGAATGGTATTGTTACTTTCTTCTGCAATGGTTTTCCAGCCTTTACCCTGTTTTAAAACTTCAGCAGCTTGCTCAGCCGATTTTTTATTGGGACAGCTAAAAATAATTACTTCGGCACTGGCAGCCCACAGGTATTTACTTCTATGCTGGTTGTAATATTTTAATAAACCGGCACTGTCGTTAACTGCAGATCCCCAAACCTTTCTCTCCATTATTTCAAACAACAAATTACCTTCTTTAAACTCTTCCATTTGATAACCGAATTCTGCGTTATAATCTTCCAGGTGTACTCTGTAATTTTCCAGAGATTTAAGCGTAACAAATTTTTCCAGTAAGGTACTGTTGCTCTCACCTTTATAAATTTCTGGATTGGTTTTATATTCTCTTATAAAATTTAACCAATCAAATCCTTTAAGCAAACCTTTTGAGGAGGAGTAAATAATTTTTTTGCTAACAGGAAATTCTTTGGCTCCGTTTATAGAGGGGTTGGCAACCACACTGTCTGCATATCGAAACAGATCTGCATCTTTTACCGAAGTATTTTTTTTGTAACCTACCTGCTTTACAACATATTTTGTAAAAAGATCTTTAGCGTAGTTTACCCTGCTGTCCTGCAATACTTTTTGCTTTATTTCATACATATAAGCTGCATCGCTTTTGTTTGTTTGTACGGGCTGAGCACCTAACCTTTTTACAATATGAAAGCCATACTGGGTTAAAAAAGGTTTTGATATTTCATCATCTCTGTTAAGTTTAAAAACCGCTGATTCAAAAGGGAGTTCAAATTTTCCGGTGGTAAATTCGGGCATATTGCCACCCGTCATATAAGTTAATTTATCATCGCTGAACTGTTTGGCCATTTCAGCAAAATCGGCCCCGGCTTGCAGTTTTAAATAAATTGAATCGGCTTTTTGTTGTATTAATTTATTGTTCACCAACGCATCACCCGGAGGTATTGCCAAAAGTATTTGTGCAACCCTCCATTTACCCATCCCCTTTCTTTCGTCCAGCACTTTAAAAATATGCAGGCCGTTTTTTGAGCGGTAGGTTTTATTTGATTCACTGGGTTTTAAACTGTAAATAATTTTTTCGTATTCATGTGGAACAGAAAATGCTGTTATATATCCAATATCAGTTGCTTTAACAGCTATATATTTTGCGGATACTGTTGTGGCTATTTTATCATAATCTTTTTTACCTGCCAGCAATTCTGAATAAATTTCCTGCATTGCTTTGGTTGCTTTTACCGAATCTGTTGCACCGGATTTTGCATCAAGCGCTGTAAAAAAATGGAAAACATGCAGGTCTTTTTGCGAATGTACAA
>JAYSTT010000456.1:0-6649 GCA_043719495.1 Ferruginibacter sp.
TGAACGCCGCCGTCTTGTCTCCGACAAACGGCGAAGCAGCAAAGGAGTACTACTATACAAAAAAACAGTTTTAAATTATAAATCCTGTGCTGCAAATTAAAGAGTGACTCTGGTTCCCGTTTGTCAGGTGACAAGACGGGGGCATCAGTGATAGTCAAGATTTTTTTTTACTAAGAATTTTAAAACTATCCAACCACCCAAACCTGCAACAAAAACACCGCAATCCCCACCGCAAAACCAACCAACGCCAGCCAAAGTTAAGATTGTCCACATCACCAATTCGAATGATGTATTCAGCTTCTATAGAATTTTTTAATGTAGCATTTTGATTTGCCCACTCCCTGTCTTCTGATACAGTTTTTACTTGTGCAACAACAGACTGAATGAAAATAAAAAAGATATTAATAAAAGCAGCTGTGTAATAGTAACGCTTTTTCATAAATTATTTTTTATCGTATATTATAACAGGGGCAAAGATGGATGGTGATCTGTAAGACAGGATTTTTCTGCAATGGAATTTACAAAAATTGAGAATATAAAAATATAAAAAAGCATGCACTTTTGCATAAATTTTTTTATCTCTTCTTCTTGTCTTTTGGAGAGGTGTAATGCAGAATCATAAATTTAAAACTTCACTATTTTTTCAATCTGCATTTCTATATCAAATGCATTATACAATTTAAAAGTATAAATCCCTCTTGGAAAAGAAGAAATATCAATTGAAAATTTATTTTTATAAGAAGTTACTTCTTTAACGATCTTTCCATTAATATCATACAGTTGCACCAGAAGCGGTTTTCGCATTTCCTTTTTACCTTCAATATTAAGCAGGTTACTAACAGGGTTGGGATAAATATGTACCAGGTTTTTAACAACGGTAGGCTTTTCACCATTATCAATTATTGCCAATAGTGGTCCGGTATAAGTATACTCCATAATAGTCCCGCCATTTAATGTGGCACCAATATCTCTTGCTATATAAAACTTAAAACCGTCGGGGCTAGTAGTAATTCTCCTGATTCGGTTTCCATCGCCCCTGAAATAGGACAACGTATCACCTGTAATTCCGTCTCCGGCAGCATTTAATTTAACCCGGTATATTAAATCTTTTTTTAGTGGTGTAACCAATAAAGACCCCATCCAACCGGGAATAATATTATTAGCATAAAAATCAATGCTGGAACAGGCTACAGTTGGCCAGAGTGCATTACTTGATTGTGCCATTAGTGCCGGCATTTCGGCGGCAGTTGCAGTAAATAAAGTAAATATCGGTTCTGTATGTGCTGGTGTAATTGTGCAAAATGCTTGCTCATCAGCACTTGTATTTTGTCCTATTTTATATCCATTTACATTATCATCACAATATCCCGATACCTGATCCCACCCATAATTTCTTCCTGCCACAATAATATTTATCTCATCGTCAGTTCTGTCCATTTGTTCCGAACTATACAGAATATTAGTACCATTCACATTGCCCCATACTAACCCTTGTGCATTTCGATGTCCCAATGAAAAAACATAATCCTGGGCCGTTATAGATGTGGCGTTATAAAATGGATTATCATTAGGAACCCAATTATCCTGCCCGCCATCACCATCTATCTCTGTATTTATTCTTAATACTTTTCCTTCCATTATATTTACATTCTGTGCATTTTCTGTACGGGTTGTATTAAGGAATTGTCCTGCTCCCATATCACCAACTGTATAATATAACCGGTATTGTGTATGTGCTGCATCTGTCCCAGGCTCAATAATAGGGCTAATTACTAATCTTCCGGAGTTATGATCGCTGCTGCCGGGAATTGTATTTATAATTGTTACGGGATTGGATAATGTATTGCCGTCATAATCAAACCGAACAATTTTTGAAGTGAAGACACAACTGGTATTTGTACCGGGGCAACTCCCCCTGTTATAAACATAAGCTGCATAAACCCAAGGCTTGGCCGCTCTTACTGCCGGATCTGCTGAATATAAATTCGGATGAATAACCAATCCCATTAATCCGCCTTGGGGCTGAGTACCGCCGGAAGAAGTAAAATTGATTGAGACATCGGTTGCCCTGAGATCAACTAATTGCGTTTTTACCCCGGTGGCAATACTAACCCTGCTGATTAAATATGCTTTATTCTCAGTAACCCATAAAGAATCATTGGGGCCATAAATAACTTCCCAGGCTGAATTAAAACCAGAAGCAACTGTCCGTTTTGAAAAAGTTGTTTGGGCAAATAAATTTTGTGTATTTATAAAAAAATAAAACAAACAAATTATTGCGCCTGATTTTGTCAGTTTTTTTTTCATGGAAGGATTTTATTGTAAGGTTTTAAATAATACAATAAAGCAAATACAAAAATCGAACCCTTTTTGGTCGAAAACAAAAAAATATCCATATTTTATACATCAAATTTTATATTGTTTCATTTCATCATGAAAAAAATTTAACTTATAAATTGCCGGCACAAAAGCCCTTATTAAACTGCAAGTAAAAACACTATTCCAGAATATAAATTATACGATAATCTTACAATTAAAACAAGTATTTTACTTCTTTTTTTCCAGTAAAACAACCTGTATTTCGGCAATTTTCCTGTGTTTCAAAATAAGTTTACTTTTTACAAAATAATAAGATGCATTGTTCGTTGTCAAAGTAAGACAGACTTAAAAAAGATATAGATTTTAATTGATTTTACTTTATTGTAATACAAAAAAAATAAAGATAAAATCTACCCTCGTACTTCCCCTTAATAAGTAGTATTATTTCTTTTTCAGAAATATTATTTACTGCAGTAAAATATTAAACTAATGAACAACACAAATATTCACCATTCTAATTCCATTTCAGAACCAAAACTGAAATCCTATGAAAATAAATTTACAAAATTATTCTTTTACTTTTATCCTGTTACTCCTCATCCTGATTCATAATCAGCATTTATTTGCACAGGTACAAACAGGAAAAAGCTATATTAATGTTTCTAAAAATGCTTCCGGGGGAACCTTTGAGCCTGGCGATACACTTGAAATAAGGTCTGCTATTGCCGTAGGAAATTTTACTGCATTTTCCATTACGCAGGTAAGGTATAATGATACCTTAAATGCCAATTTTACCTATTTACCCGGTACATTAAAAATTATTACCAATGAAGGTTTAACATTTAGAAGCTATACAGATGCCGCAAATGATGATGCTGCCATGTTTAACAATGTAAATGGAACGCTTAGAATTAATATGGGGAGAACAGCAGGCATTGCAACCAATACCGGAATTGCAACAACAGGTGGTGGTACAATTGCTTATAATGACAAACCTTCTTTTTATGGAGGAGTATGCATAATGGTTGCTTCCTTTAGGGTAAAAATAAATAATGCTGTCCCATACAATAGCTTAATTACTATGCCGGGTGGAGCATTTAGATATACACAAGGTGTAACTGCGGTAACCTCAGGTTTTGTGGCTAATAATATAATGGTATTTCAAAACATTGGTGTTTGTCCAAATTTTGTTGGTGGAAATGCAGTTATTGAAAATAATGGGACTTTTAGTTCAGGTACTACACAAAACCGCAGTGCCTCTGCAATTGTTCCGGGCTATTTATTTGTAAATTTTGCCGGGAACCAACCAAATGATGGCAGTTATGGCATTTGTAATAACAGCAGTGCAACAGGTGCAACTAATAATGCAGTGCCTTATCCCGATAACTCAAGAGTATTTACAGTATGGGATATTATTGGAGATCATACGGGTGCTGTTAGCCCAACAGCTGGAAATCCGGCTAGAGCTGTTGGCGTAAATGGAGGCTATATGGCTGTAATTAATGCCAGCTATGCAACAAATCCTGCCATTCAGCAAACCATTACTAATTTATGTCCTGCAACTTATTACGACTTTAGTGCATGGTTCAGAAATATTTGCCCCAGATGTTCCTGCGACAGTAATGGCCGTGGGGCTTTAAATGCTTTATTTAATGGACCATATCCACCCGGTGTAAAACCTAACCTAACCTTTCAGATAAATGGTATTGATTACTATACAACAGGAGATATTCCTTATACCGGCTTATGGGCCAAAAAAGGCTTTACTTATTTAACCGGAGTAGCAGAAACATCTTTTACCTTATCCATTCGAAATAATTCTCCGGGTGGTGGTGGAAATGATTGGGCAGTTGATGATGTAAATCTTGCAACCTGTGAACCTGATTTACTTTTAAAATACAATCCCGAATTAAAAACATGTGCAGGAGGATTGGCAGACCTTTCATCAAAAGTAAGATGCTATTTCCCAAACTATACTTTTTACAAATGGCAGAGGAGTACCAACGGAGGTGTAAGCTGGGTTAATACCGGTATTAGTGGAGTAGGTTCACCAACACTTGTTAGCGGACAATGGGAGTACACTGCAACTTATCCCACCTTCTTAATTTCTATGGCAGATAGTGGTCACCGTTACAGAGTGGTAGTTGCAACTACTGCAGCCAATTTAACTAATATTAATTGTTCTTACAGTAATAACACCAGTACGCTTTTAAATATCATCAATTGCGGAGTTATCCTTAATGTATCCCTAAATGATTTTACCGGTGAGGTGTTACAATCAAATGCCTCATTACAATGGTCAATATTACCGGGCAATAATATAACCCAATTTGAAATTGAAAAAAGTTTGGACGGTATAATTTTTAATAAAATTGCAAGCTTACAGCAGAATAGCAGCATAACTAATTACGGTTTTACCGATCCTGAAAAACTAACCGCCATTACTTATTACAGGTTAAAACTATTAAATCAAAACGGACTCTACAGTTACAGTTCCGGTATTGCACTTAGCAATAAAGAAGTTGAATTTGAAATAAAGTCAATTACAAACCCTGTTAAGGATCATCTGCTACTGGATTACGTAATACCAAGGGATAGCAGGGTTGAAATTATCCTTTATGATTTATTGGGCAATCCGGTTAAGCAACAGCAATTAAATGGCAGAAAAGGATGGAATAAAACCAGCCTGGATTTTGTAAAAGATCTTCCCCTCGGCATATATATTCTTTCTGTTACAAACAATAATATCGTAATAAATAAAAGAATTATAAAGATGCATTGAGATACTTCCATGCTGAAGTTTGAAATACAAAAGAAAAGCCCTCCCGTTTCTACGGGAAGGCTTTCATTTAAAACTTTACATCTATTTACATTTATAAGAAAAACTCATTTTTCCTTTTACTGCAGGGATGCTCACCTGATCACTACCCAGCATATAAGCACTCAGCACATAATTATCACGACTCATAATATAACTGCTAAAAGATGAAACTGCAGAATCTACCAATATATTACCCGGATCGTAATAACGCAGTTTTACGCTTTTTACTGCGTTGGTTGGTTTTTTACCAAAATTATAAAACTGATTAAATTCTGCATAAGTGTCTTCGTCTGGAAAAAGATACAGGTAATTTTTTGGTGCAATACTGGTATAATAAGTCAGGACAGCATCTTTTATTATATCACTGGTAAACTCATCTTTAGTTGTCATTTTTATTAGATTACCAGCACTGTAGGTATAAGAAACCGTTTGGTAAGGAAACCCAGGCAATAATGAATAAGTGTATGATTTAGTGATAAGGTAACCGGAAGCATCATAGGCATAAATAACATCAAACTCCGGCGAACCGGGAACAGTAGGATCAATAAGACCATGCAATTGTTTTATGCGTTTACTGGTAATATCAACAATAAAATATTGGTCGGGGTCTATAGCAACAGTATCCGTAAAATACTGTGGTGTTGAGTTAAAGTTAATAGTTAAAGAAACGCTGTCGAAAACAGTAACATCTGTTGCATTATCAGTTGCATTTATTACAGCACTTATACTACCGATGGCCGCACTGGTTGCGCTATCACTATAACCAATTTTATTAATGCGGCAATCTGCACCTATAATAGTACCTCCGCCACCGCTGGTATTACCAGCTTCTGAACTGTATTCTTTTTGGCAGGATGATAACAGAAAAACTGTAACCAAAACTATTGTTGTTCCAATAAGTTTTTTCATAAATTTTATCAGTAATCTATTTTATGCTTACTTTATTAAATACAGCTTATTTAACGGGTAAATTAAATGCCCCTTCTGTAATAATTTTTGTGTTAGTACCGATACCAGAATTATCCCTTACCGTGCCGCTAAATGTACCCACCACCCTTGTAGCGGTAAGGCTGGTAATAATAATAGTAAACGGATCTGGTGTAGTGGCAAAAATACTTGCCGGAGCCCAATCTGCATTACTACCATCGGTATAAACTGCATTAAGTATATAACCACCTGCAATACTTCCGGCCAATGTGTTTAC
Source organism: Ferruginibacter sp. (assembly GCA_043719495.1). Classification (GTDB taxonomy): domain Bacteria; phylum Bacteroidota; class Bacteroidia; order Chitinophagales; family Chitinophagaceae; genus Ferruginibacter. The sequence continues at coordinate 6,345 of JAYSTT010000456.1, forward strand.
ATAAGTGCCGGTTGTTACCGTACCACCTGTACTTGATTTATCTATATTTAAAATAAACTCATCTGGAAAACTGCAATATAATTTACCGCCAGAAATTAGTAAATTTCCTGGTACAGGATAAACTGCATCTGCTAAATCTGTAAATGTGTTTAGTACACCGGCTATTTTACACTGAAAAATATCGGTAGAGGCTGCCCCAACTATTACCGGAAATGTACAGCTTGAAGTACCAATTTGAGGAGTAAGCGTACTTGTTGTTGCTGCAAGTGGTGTACCACTGCCTTGTAATATTACATTTTGTAAAC
>JAYSTT010000457.1:0-2735 GCA_043719495.1 Ferruginibacter sp.
GTTCTTTATTCAACAAATTAAATTCATTGCAAACTTTTAAATAGTATGCAATGGCATTATTAATAATCAACCAGTCAGTTATTTTATTAAATCTTTTTAAAATAGCGGAGTGGTACAAAGCACCTTCAGGGTTTTGGGGCGACTATGAAATCACTAAAAGCACAACATAACATTCTTGCAGATGCTCACGAACAAATAGAAATACTGGAGCATGGCGCTAATCATGATGATGCATTCAGGCTGGTGCCTTTTCAACAAAAGCTGGAGGAAATTGGATTGTATCCATTACATCCAAATGCATTAGAAGTATTTCAAATTAATGTAGGCAAGATGTGTAACCAGGTTTGCAAACATTGCCATGTAGATGCCGGGCCCGACAGAAAAGAAATCATGAGTATGGAAACCATGCTGCTTTGCATTGAAGTGTTGAAAAATTATCCTTCTTTTAAAACGGTGGATCTTACCGGTGGCGCACCGGAGATGAACCCTTACTTCAGGTGGTTTGTTGAAGAAATAAAAAAAACAAACCCGTCAATACATATCATTGTAAGGTGCAACCTAACCATTATACTGGCCAATAAAAAGTATTATGACTTACCTGAGTTTTATAAAAAACATAATATTGAGGTAGCTTCATCATTACCATTTTATACTCAGGACAGAACAGACAGACAAAGAGGTGATGGTGTTTTTGAAGACAGCATAAAAGCATTGCAAATGCTTAATGCAGTTGGCTATGGCTTAGAAGGTAGTGGGCTTATATTAAATTTAGTGTATAATCCTGCCGGTGCTTTTTTGCCCCCCTCACAAACTTCATTAGAAAAAGAATTTAAAACGGCTCTAAAAAAAGATTTTAATATTTTTTTCAATGCACTTTTTGCTATTACTAATTTACCCATCAGCCGGTATTTAGATTATTTATTGCAAAGCGGTAATTACGAAAAGTATATGGAAAAATTGATTGCTGCATTTAATCCGGTAGCAGCAAGCAATGTAATGTGCCGCAATACACTTTCTATTGGTTGGGATGGTTTTATTTACGATTGCGATTTTAACCAGATGCTGGAATTAAAAGTGGATTGCAGCAGTAAACATATTGCACAATTTAATAGCTCAGCATTACAAAACCGTTCTATTGTAGTTAATCAGCATTGCTTTGGTTGCACTGCGGGTGCAGGTAGTAGTTGCGGAGGTGCGGTAAGCCCATCCTAAATCCTTCCTAAAGGGAAGGACTTTGAAAGCGTTAAATAAATTAAAGCCTAAAAATATGAGTACAGCTTATTTAGAAACTACAAAAAATATTTACAAAGCTGCTGCCGAAAAGCCCGATGTAGGTTTATGCTGTACCACCACTCCTGTTTGGCAGTTACCCGGTTTAGATATACCTGTTATTATGCAGCAAATGAATTATGGGTGCGGCAGTACCATTAACCCAAGAGATTTGGTCAACGATCCAAAAATTTTATACGTTGGTGTAGGTGGCGGAATGGAACTGTTGCAGTTTGCTTATTTCAGCAGGCAAAAAAATGCTGTGGTGGGTGTAGATGTAGTAGATGAAATGTTAGCCGCCAGCAAAAGAAATTTTGATGAAGCAGAAAAATTAAACCCCTGGTTTAAAAAAGAATTTGTTGATTTAAGAAAAGGTGATGCATTGAATTTACCTGTAGAAGATAACAGCATTGATGTGGCAGCACAAAATTGCTTGTTCAATATTTTTAAGCAGAATGAATTAAAAAAAGCCTTAAGTGAAATGTATCGTGTGCTTAAGCCCCGTGGCCGTTTGGTAATGAGCGATCCTACCTGCGAAACTGAAATGCCCGAAGCATTAAAAGAAGATGAAAGGTTAAGGGCTTTATGCCTTAGTGGTTCTCTGCCATTAAAAGATTATATAAAGATGATAACGGATATTGGTTTTGGTACCGTGGAGATCAGAGCAAAAAGAGCTTACAGAATCCTGGATCCAAAAAATTATGCCACCGATAAATTAATTTATATAGAAAGCGTGGAAGTATGTGCCATTAAAGATCCCATGCCGGCCGACGGACCTTGTGTTTTTACCGGCAAAACGGCTATTTATTATGGCAGTGAAGAATGTCTTGATGATAACAAAGGACATATTTTATTTCCCAACCAGCCATTGGCAGTATGTGATAAAACTGCCGGGGCTTTAGCGGCTTTAAAGAGAAATGATATTTTCATTTCGGAATCTACATGGTTTTATGGTGGGGGAGGTTGTTGCTAATGAAAAATGCATTAATCATATTCGTTCGCAATCCCATTTTATCTAAAGTAAAAACAAGATTGGCGGCAACCATTGGTGATGAAAAAGCTTTGATAGTCTATAAGCATTTGTTACAACACACCCAAGCCATCACACAACATTTAGCTGTAACTAAATTTGTGTTTTATGCAGATTTTATAAATGAAAATGATTTATGGAACGGCTATGAAAAAAAATTGCAACACGGTAATGATCTGGGCGAAAGAATGAATAATGCATTCGCAGAATTATTTGCAAAAGGGTATGAAAAAATTTGCATCATCGGTAGTGATTGTTACGAGTTAAACAGTGATATTATAGAAAACACCTTCGAAAAACTTAATATTGCTGATATAGTTATAGGCCCTGTAAAAGATGGTGGTTATTTTCTGTTGGGCCTGAATAAATTGATACCGGAGCTTTTTATTAATAAAGCCTGGAGTACTGAAACCGTTTTTGCTGATACAATTAAAGA
>JAYSTT010000458.1:0-16074 GCA_043719495.1 Ferruginibacter sp.
ACACCTACTTCCCACTGGTTACGTGGTTTAGCTGGAAAATTGTAAGAATTGTTCCAGAATTCGTTTTGTTGAGGCATCCTTTTAGAAGGAATTACAGAGGAGTCGTAAACGCTTCCACTTCCGCCAATCTGGGCAAATGAACCCAAGGCAAGAAACATTAGAGCGCCTAATAAAAAATTGTACTTTTTGCTTGTCATAACTTAATGATTAATAAAATTTCTAAATATGTACGAGTTGATTTAATGCAAAAATATCAAATGAGAGTTATAAACCAAATTTTTTAATATTTAATTTTGCTTACTAATTTCTCACAAATCAATTTGTTTTTATGGCTAAACACATCATATTCAGCCATTTCGTTACAATAAAGTTAACCTATTTATTTATACTGTGGTAATTATTTTTCAATTATTTAATAAGATTTATCACATAAAATAGTTTGACGGGGTGGTTTAGTGTCTTATATTGCCTTCATTTTTATATGAAATTTGTAACTGATATTATTGGAGAAGAACTGAATATTTTCGAAAAAAAATTTGCTGAAGCAGTAAAAAGCAGTACCCCATTACTCGACCGGATAATGAAGTATATCATTAAGCGAAAGGGAAAGCAATTAAGGCCCATGTTTGTTTTTTTAAGTGCAAAGCTCCACGGTAATATTAATGAAAGTACATACAGGGCAGCAGCACTGGTAGAGTTATTACATACTGCCACACTAGTTCATGACGATGTAGTTGATGAATCATTGGAACGCAGAGGCTTTTTTTCTATTAATGCCATCTGGAAAAATAAAATAGCCGTATTGGTGGGAGATTACCTTCTTTCTAAAGGACTTTTATTATCTACTTCTAATAATGATTTTGAGCATTTACATATACTCTCCGAAGCAGTAAAACAAATGAGCGAAGGCGAATTGCTGCAAATAGAAAAATCCAGAAAACTTAATTTGAAAGAAGATATTTATTTTGAAATTATTAAAAATAAAACCGCCTCGTTGCTTTCTTCTGCCTGTTCCGTTGGAGCTTATAGTACCAGTAAGAATGAAAGTATTACTGCAAAAATGAAGTTGTTTGGAGAAAAAGCAGGAATTGCGTTTCAGATTAAAGATGATCTTTTTGATTATGGCAAAGAAGATATTGGAAAACCAACTGGCAATGATATTAAAGAAAAAAAACTCACTTTGCCTTTGATATATACCTTAAATAATATTGATGCAAAAAAGCGAAGGGAACTTATTTATATTATTAAGAATGAAAACAAAAACCAAAAAAAAGTTAAGTATGTTATTGATACAGTAGTAGCAACGGGTGGAATAATTTATGCATCAACAATGATGAATAAATACAGAGATGAGGCATTAAAAATATTATATGAATTTGAAGACGGAGAAGTGAGAAAAGCACTGGAACAATTGGTACGATATACTACTGACAGGAAATATTGATATTAAATGGAGAAACGATGGAACATATTACATGCAGAGGAAAGTAAAGTTGATTCCTTGTGCCAGGCGCTTAAAATTAACAGCAGCATCTGCGCTATTTTAGTTGAAAGGGGTATTGACAATTATGAAAAAGCAAAGGAATATTTCAGGCCCCAGTTAACAGGTTTACATGATGCCTTGCTGATGAAAGATATGCAAAAAGCATTGCAGCGAATTACTACAGCTTTTGATAATAAAGAAAAGATTCTGGTTTTTGGTGATTATGATGTGGATGGAACTACCAGTGTGGCATGCATGTACCAGTTTCTTTGTAAAATTTACGATACTTCCAATTTAGATTTTTATATCCCACACCGATACCGGGAGGGATATGGTATAAGCCAGATAGGAATTGATTTCGCCAAAGAAAATAATTTTACCTTGATCATTTCGCTGGACTGTGGTATAAAATCTGTTGAACTGATTGCTTATGCAAAAACATTAGGAATTGATTTTATTATCTGCGATCATCATTTACCCGATGAAATAATTCCCGATGCTGTTGCTATTCTTAATCCTAAACAAAAAGGATGCAATTATCCTTATAAGGAATTGTGCGGCTGTGGTGTTGGTTTTAAATTAATTACTGCCTTAGCTCAGCATTTTAATATTGAAGAAGAACATTACTATTGTTATTTAGATTTGGTTGCTACTGCTATCGCTGCCGATATTGTTCCTATGACCGGCGAAAACCGGATTATGGCATATTATGGACTTGAAAAAATAAATACCAATCCTAACCCCGGTATTAAAGCATTGATACATTTAGGAGGTATTCAAAAAAAAATATCCATTAATAATGTTGTTTTTGTAATTGCCCCCAGGGTAAATGCCGCTGGCCGAATGGATGATGCCAGAAAGGCCGTTCAATTATTTATTGAACCTGAATATGAAAAAGCACTGGTATTTGCAGAAATGCTGCACAGCGATAACAGCGACCGCAAAGAAGCAGACAGCAGCATTACTGAAGAAGCGCTTGCAATTATTGATGCGGATGAAAAATTAATAACCAAAAAAACAACTGTTGTATTTAAAGATCATTGGCACAAAGGCGTAGTTGGTATTGTTGCCAGCAGGATGATTGAAAAATATTACAGGCCTACTGTTGTACTTACACAAAGTGGTGAGGTAGTTGCAGGAAGTGCCCGAAGTGTGCCTGGATTTAATTTATATGAAGCTGTACATGCCTGCCGGGAATATTTATTGGGTTATGGCGGACATTTTGCTGCGGCTGGCCTTTCTTTATTGCCTGAAAATGTAGATTCCTTTACAAATAAATTTGAAGCGGTAGTTTCCTCTACAATACAAGATCATTTATTAATACCTGAAATTATTATTGATACTCCTGTTTCTTTTTCAACAATAAATTCTTCATTTTACAAAATACTTTGCCAGATGGAACCATTTGGACCGGAAAATATGAGGCCGGTTTTTATTGCAAAAATAATTAGTGACACCGGTTATTCAAAAATTGTAAAAGATTTGCATATTCGTTTTGTGGTAAAACAAGATAATATTACTTTTACTGGTATTGGATTTAATATGGCAGCAAAATTCCATTTACTCCAAACGCAAAAACCTTTGGATATTGTTTTTACTATCGATGAAAACGAATGGAACGGCTCCACCAATTTACAATTGAAAGTAATTGACATAAGATTATCTGAATGAAAAAAACTTTCTCTTACATAAAATATTTTTTTTTCTTAGCCTTTAAATGGAACATAAAAATTGCAACTCATATTATTTTACAGGAAATAAAAGGCGAAAAAAAATACCGTATTACCACTACGGGTGCCGATGAATTACAATCATTAGAGAAAAAAGGTATTGAAATTGACCACTCCTCCATTTATATGCCAGTAAGCTATGATTTACTGGCAGAGCTTTTTCAGGAAACAAAAACTGCAGGACACACCCATCTTTTAGATATTGGTTGCGGCAAGGGCAGAGCTTTATGCGTAGCAGCTTATTATGGTTTTAACAGAGTAACCGGCATTGATTTTTCAAAAGAATTTTGTGCTTGTGCCGAAGAAAATCTTTCTTGTACAAAACAAATATTCCCAACCCTTCAGTACAAAGTAATTAATAACGATGCATTTTATTTTGAAATCCCCGGAGATGTGGATTGTATTTTTATGTTTAATCCTTTTGATGAAATTATTATGAATGGCGTAGCGGAAAATATTCTGGAAAGTTTTGAAATAAACCCAAGAACAATCACACTCATTTACATAAATCCATTATATAAAGAAGAACTACTGGAGGTTGGCTTTAGTCAAATTTATCATACCCAAAAGATGGTATATTTAGAAGCAATTATTTTAGAGTTAAAATAATTGAATGGTTGTTTAAAAAACAACCATTCCAAAAATATGAACCAATTTTTTAAGCCTCCATCAATTCCACACTCCTGGTAATAAAATTTGTAAGGCTGCTGCCTTTTAATAATCCCTGTGAAAGTAGTGCTAAGTCAGCCAGATTATGTACTAATTTTTCCTGCTTTTCTTTTGCAACTTCTGCTAAAATATTTTTATACACCGGATGATTGCCATTTACTGTAAGTGTAACCTCATCCGGCATATTTGCATAAAAGGCACCCATTCCCCCAGCACCCTGCATAGCAGCCATATCTTTCATTCTTCGCATAAATTCGGGCCTTGTTGCAACAACCGGCGGAGTAGTATTACTTAAGCCTTTTACTTCTACCGATACATTTAATTCAGGAATTTTTACGCCAAACAATTCTTTTAATTTATCTGCGTCGTCTTTACTCAACACACTTTCTCCGCCTTCCTGTTTGTCAATTAAGTTATCTGTAATATCGCTATCTACTCTAACAAACTGCAGCTTCTCCCATTTCATTTCCATTTGCTGTATAAAGCCATTGTCGATAATGGTTTCCATTTTTACCACCTTATACCCTTTTGTTACAGCTTGCTGTATATATGCATCCTGCTGCACCGGGTTGGTGGTATATAAAATTACCAGATTACCCTCTTTATTTTTTTGTAAAGTTTCTGTTGCAATCCTATATTCTTCTAAAGTGTAAAACTTACTATCCGCTGCATCCTGCAGTATATGAAACTTATTGGCCTTGTCTAAAAACTTATCATCTGTCATCATACCATACTTAACAAATAATCCCAGGCTTTCCCATTTTTCTTCAAACTGTGTTCTGTCATTCTTAAATATTTCTTCCAGCTTATCTGCCACTTTTTTGGTTATATGGCTGCTTATTCTTTTTACATTCTGATCTCCCTGCAAATAACTGCGGCTAACGTTTAACGGGATATCAGGACTATCGATAACACCATGCATCAGCATTAAAAATTCGGGAACAATTTCTTTTACTTCATCCGTAACAAAAACCTGGTTACTGTACAATTGAATTTTATCTTTTTGAATTTCGTAGCTCTGTTTAATTTTTGGAAAGTATAAAATACCCGTAAGGTTAAATGGATAATCCACATTTAAATGAATCCAGAATAATGGCGTTTCTCCATAAGGATAGAGCTCTTTATAAAAATTGATATAATCTTCATCAGTTAATTCAGATGGCTTCTTCGTCCATGCCGGAGATGGGTTATTGATGGATTTTTCGGGAGTAACTTCTTCACCTTCTTTAGGTTCCTCTTTTTTTTCACTTACATTTTCAAAATAAATAGGAACAGGTAAAAATCTGCAAAATTTTTGAAGCATTGCTTCAATACGATAACCATCTAAAAATTCTTTACTGTCGTCGTTAATATGTAAAACAATATCAGTTCCTCTTTGCTCTTTTTCCACTTCTTCCAGCGTAAATTCGGGGCTGCCATCACATTCCCAACGTACAGCCTTGGTATCTTCTTTAAAACTTTTACTAAAAACCTCTACCTGGTCACTCACCATAAAAGAAGAATAAAAACCAAGGCCAAAATGCCCTATAATATTATTTTCGTTCTGGCCCTTATATTTTTCTAAAAATTCTTCGGCACCGCTGAAAGCCAACTGGTTTAAATATTTATCTATTTCCTCTGCTGTCATACCAACCCCTCTGTCGCTGATGGTGAGTGTCTTTTTTTCAGTATCTAATTTTACATCAATCCTCAATTCCCCCAAAGCACCTTTAGCCTCACCAATAGAGGATAAAGTTTTTAATTTTTGGGTAGCATCTATAGCATTGCTTACCAATTCTCTTATAAAGATCTCATGATCGCTATATAAAAACTTTTTAATAATGGGAAAGATGTTTTCTGTTTGTACTCTTATATTTCCTTTTTGCATATAACTGATTATTATTATTATTTACTCCTCTTTGTCAAACAAAATGCCAGTTTTTAATTGCTGACAGGATGTCAAATTGTTAATAAATTATTTACACAAAAAAGGTTGACAGATAACTTAATGAAGTTAGTTTTGGCGGTTCAAAAAAAGCTGACAAACTAAAATACTTTTATGAAAAAATTATTTACACCTAAATATTTATTGCCCATACTCCTCTTTATAATGCAAACGCTAAATGGATTTGGACAGGTATTAACAGAAGACTTTAGTTATACAGCAGGTTCTTTAATTACAGCCAATGGCTGGGCAGCTCATTCCGGTGCAGGAACAAATGCCATCGCGGTTACTTCCCCGGGCCTCACTTATGCAGGTCATGCCGGGTCGGGTGTAGGTAATTGTGTTTCCATGACTACAAGTGGGGAGGATGACAATAAAGGTTTTACTGCAATAACAGCAGGAAGTGTTTATACATCATTATTGATAAACGTAAGTGCTGCACAGGCCACCGGCGATTATTGTGCCGGTCTTTATACAAATAGTTCATTTTTACCTTTAAGGATTTATGTAAAATCAAGTGGTGCAGGTTTTGTATTTGGAATTTCAAAGGCAGGTATATCAATAACCTATGAATCAACAGTTAGAAGTTTTGGCACAACTTATTTTTTAGTAGCCAACTATATTTATAATACCGGTACAACTACTGATGACGTAGTTAATTTATGGGTAAACCCTGTTTTGGGAGTACCTGAAGGGGCCGCAACAATTCCAAACATTACCAGTACAGCAACTGATGCAACTACCATTAGCGCTTTTTTTCTTCGCCAGGGTACGGCAGCCAGTGCCTCTACTCAAAAAATAGATGCAATTCTGGTAGGTAGTAACTGGGCTTCCGTTACGCCTGTATTAACACCAACAACTACTTCCATTTCACCTTCATTGGCTACAGTTGGAGACCCGGCATTTACTTTAACCGTTAATGGCACCAATTTCGCCAATAATAATTCAACTGTTACCTGGAATGGCTCAAACCGCACAACCACATTTGTAAGTGATCTGCAATTATCGGCAAGTATACCTGCATCAGACTTATCTGTATCTGGAACTGCAACAGTAGGCGTTACCACAACCGGCGCTGCTGCTATATCAAACACCCAAACATTTACCATTAATCCTGCAAGCGGAGCTACATTAACACTTACCTCCCCATTAACCGGTTTTGGTAATGTATGTATCAATACTTCCACAGCTGCTAATTCATTTACTTTGGATGGAAACAGCCTGAATGGTTCCAATATTTCGTTTGCCTTATTTAATGGATTTACCTATTCAGAAACTTTGGGAGGATCATATACCAGCACGTTAAGTTTTTCTTACTCAGGAACCAGTTTTAACGGAAAAGTAATTTATGTAAAATTCTCTCCTACAGTGGTTCAATCATATAATGGGAGTATATTGTTAAGTGGTGGTGGATTGACTTCAAATTATCCTGTAGTAGCCACAGGCTCTGGGATTAATAATGCTCCATCCGTAAGCACCGGGGTCAGTTCTTCTGTTACTGCAACTTCGGCAATAGCTGCCGGTACAATAAATTCTGTTGGCTGTGCCACAGTTACAGCTTATGGAATTGAATACAGTCCCAACTCCGGTTTTCCTGATGGTACCGGTACTCAGGTGCCATCTATAAATTTATCAGGTGGAAATTTCACCTCCAACATTACTGGCCTTGCACCTAATACTCGATATTATTACAAAGCTTTTGCTACTAACAGCATTGGTACCACTTACGGCACTCAACAATTTTTTACCAACACGCCACTGCCAGTACCAATGGCTATTCAATCGGGTTTAAGTTATACAGAAAGCTTTGCCGACATAGCTAACTGGAGTAACTTTTTTATAACCGGAACAGGTGCCAATCATTTTGGAGGATTGAGTGCAATTGGATCAGGTGGAATTCCTAATGGCACAACTTTAACTGCTTCAACTTCCTCTTTTCAAGGGGCAACTTTTGGCTCTTCGGGTGGGGTACAAAAAGGTACTGATCAAATACCTTCAACCCAATCCATAGTTCTTTTATCTACAGGATCTACTGATAATACATCTTCTGCAGCAATAGATTTTTATATGGATTTTACGGGGTTAAATGCAGGTACGCTAAGTTTTGACTGGGCTTCTGTAAATAATGCTACCGGCGACAGAAACGGATCAATGAGAGTATATACCAGTACTGATGGTATTACTTTTACCGAATTAATTTTTGCTAGTGTATTAAACTTTACAAACAATTCTCCTACCAATGGTACTAAAGCCAATATTGCGCTGCCGGCCTCATTTAACAATAGCCCAACTGCCAGGTTAAGATTTTACTATCATAACGGAGTTGGAGGAATAACACCTACTGGTTCCAGGCCGAAAATAAGTATTGATAATTTAAATGTATCTGCAGTTGCAACAACTCCTTGTACCAGCCCAATTGCACCTGCAACTGTATTAAACTTTGGAACAATAACTGATGTATCTATTGCTGGAAGTTTTACCGCAGCAAGCCCTGCAGTTGACGGATACTTAGTTGTAATAAGTGCCAATAACAGTTTAACAAGTACCCCCGTTAGCGGACAGATTTATAGTATAGGTGATAATATCGGGGATGGTACTGTAATTGCAAATGGAAACGCCACCACCTTTACAGCAACCGGTTTAACACCGCTAACAACTTATTACTTTTTTGTTTTTTCTGTAAATAGTGTTTGTACCGGTGGCCCATTGTATTTTGGAACATCCCTTGATGGTAATGCTACAACTATAGCTGGCCTACCAGCATGTGCTGCCCCAGCCTTGCAACCAACATTGCTGGTACTTAATCCACCGGCACCAACTATTAATTCAATCGTGGGGTCATTTACAGCAACCGCAGCAAACGAATATTTGGTTTTAAGAAGTTTATCAAATACATTAAGCAATACTCCTGTAAATGCTCAGTTATACAATGCCGGTGATATTTTAGGTAACGCAGTAGTTGTGCAAAGAAGTGCAGCAACAACATTTACTGCAAATGGTTTACTGCCGGCAACTCAATATTATTTTTTCATTTTCAGTTTAAATTCGCAGGCTTGCGTAAATGGCCCGGTGTATAATATCATTTCTCCATTAACCGGAACTGAAACTACGCAACCCTTACCCCCATGTGTAACCCCATCGGCACAGCCAACCAGCCTGGTATTAACTGCATCTAATACTGCTATATCCGGCACATTTACTGGAATGCCCAGTGCCGATGATTATTTAGTTGTAAGAAGTTTACTACCAACATTATCATTATCGCCGGTTGATAATACTGATTATAATGTGGGTGATAATTTTGGCGGAGGTATTGTTATTGCCAATAATCCTGCAACAAGTTTTCTTACAACTAACCTGAATATTAATACCATTTATTATTTTTATGTTTTTGCAGCAAATAAATATTGCTCTGGTGGCACAAAGTATGCCATTGCAAGCCCATTAACGGGTAATGTTGTTACCACAAATGTTATTGCTAATAATTATTATTTTGGAACACTGCATTCCCATTCTGATTATTCAGATGGCAATACAGATCATCCAGGTTTTACTCCTGCAAATGATTATGATTATGCAATGACAGCACAGTGTATGGATTACCTGGGTATATCTGAACATAACCATTTTTCTGCAGAAGCTTTATTAGCTAATTATCATTTGGGAGTTAACCAGGCCAATGCCTTTACAATTGCCCACCCCAATTTTTTAGCACTTTATGGAATGGAATGGGGAACCATTGGCACAGGTGGCCATGTTTTAATTTATGGAAATGGTATGGACGATTTATGGGGATGGGAAAGTGGCAGCGGACTGTGGGGAGCAACTAACAATTATGATGTATATGTTCCTAAAGGTGTATACACAGGAAATACCGGTTTGTTTAAAATTACAAACGACAATATTGCCACTAATACATTTGCCTCTTTAGCCCACCCTGGTTTAGGCGATTTTAATAATTTAGATGCCATTGCCTATGATGCAGTTGCAGACAATGCGATTACTGCAGTAGCTGTAGAAAGTGGCCCATCTACTTCAGTAAATACCACGTACTCCAATCCGGCTTTTTCATTGGGATATTTATGGTATTACCAATCTTTACTGGCCAAGGGTTATTATTTAGGCCCAACCATTGATCATGACAATCACAAAACAACTTTTGGAAAAACAACCTATTCAAGAACTGCAATTGTTGCGCCATCATTAACGAAAGCTGCATTAATAAGTGCCGTTAGAAATATGCATTTTTATGCTACACAGGATTGTGATAGTAAAGTTGATTTTACCATCAACACTAAAATAATGGGAACTATTTTAACAGATAGATTTTCTCCTAACATTGCTGTTACATTAACAGATGCAACAACTACTACTTCTGCTGCAGTTATAAGAGTAATGTACGGCATTCCGGGCAGCGGAATACTTCCTGTAAAAATTGACTCTGTTATTGGTAATACATTAAACTATACTGACATTAATTTGCCAAACATTACCACAGGATATTATTATATAGATATTACCAATGGCACCAGCAGAATTGTAACTTCCCCCATTTGGTATACCAGGAACGATGCTGCCGGCGGGCCATTGCCGGTTAGAATAAATTCATTTGTGGTACAGAAAATTGATAACACTGCAAAAATCAGCTGGACTACTGAACAGGAAACTAACAGCAGCCATTTTATTGTGGAAAGATCTGTTGATGGCCGAATATGGAATGTAATTGCAACAGTGGCAGCTGTGGGTAACAGCAGCCGGCGTATTGATTACAGTATTATGGATAATGCACCAATAAGAGGTATTAATTATTACCGTTTAAAGCAGGTTGATAAAGATGCCAAGTATAATTATTCTGTTATTGAAAAAGCATTGTTCAATTCGAACTACACTGCTGAGATTGCACCAAATCCATCTAAAGACTTTATTAATATTTACATAACAAAAGTGGGTAATAATAATCAACAGGCTATTGTTCAATTATTAAATATTTCAGGGAAAATTGTATACAAAACAACTACTACTCAATCGCACCTTCAAATAAATACCACTGCTTTTGGTAAAGGGCTGTATTTTGTAAAAGTAATTGATACCGGTAATGTGACTACAATTAAAGTTGTGTTGCAATAAAATAAATATCTGAATTATGTGATAAACAAAACCCTCTTTTAGCAAAGAGGGTTTTGTTTATTTTAAGATTATAATTTTATCTATTATTCAGATGACTATATCATACTGTCATATTTATTTTATTTAAAGTAATACCTCAGTTTTTGTTATTAATAAAAAAACATTATCTTACACTCTCTTAATACCTGTCTCCAACCACCCACCCCAAAAAAGTTAATTCGTTTTATATATTTACTAATATCCTCTGGGGAAATCATAAAAAAAATATTACATATAAATAGATAATTTATGAAAGTTTGCTTTACATTGAAACTATTCTTTGTTTCTTTATTGCTATTTATTGCTTTAAATACAACATCGCAATCATTTAATGCTGGCTTTTCTGCTTCTGAGATAGCCAACGGATGGAGCCAGCCTGTAGGCGCTGCTTTTAACAAATCCGGCACCAAATTATTTGTGTGGGAAAAAGAAGGTAAAGTGCAGGTTTGCAACTGGAATACCACCACACTGGTTTATGATAAACAAACAATCCCGGTTCTGGATATATCAGAAGAAGTAGGCGACTGGAGAGACCATGGTTTACTTGGCTTTGCAGTAGACCCCAATTTTGATGTAAATGGTTACATTTATTTATCTTATGTAGTAGACAGACATCATCTACTTTACTATGGTACCCCCAATTATAATTCCGGCACCAATGATTACCTAAGTGCCACAATTGGCCGCATCACCAGATATAAACTAATTATAAACAGTGGCAACCTTGTAGCTGATGCCACATCAAGAACTATATTGTTGGGAGAAAGCATTACTACTGGCTTTCCTGTGCTGTATGAATCTCATGGTATAGGTTCCCTTGTATTTGCATCTGACGGAACATTATTAGCCAGCTGCGGAGACGCCGCCACTTATTATTCTGTTGATAATGGTAGCCTTCCGGAAACTTATTATAGCCAAGCACTTATAGATGGTATCATAAGTAATAATGAAAACGTTGGTGCTTTTAGATGCCAGATGATCAATTCATTGTCGGGTAAAATAATTCGGATAGACCCTATAAATGGAAATGGTATAAGCAGTAATCCATTTTATCAGTCTTCAAATCCACGAAGTGCAAGAAGCAGAATGTGGGCAATGGGATTTCGTAACCCTTTTCGTTTTTGTGTTCGCCCAGGCACTGGAAGCATTAATCCGGCTACAGGTGATATAGGGGAGTTATATGTAGGTGATGTAGGCTGGACTGCTTACGAGGAACTGAATATAATAAAAGCGCCTGCAAGTAATTGTGGTTGGCCCATTTTTGAAGGTTTAAAAAACATGGAAAGTTATGCAACTACCATAACTGACAACAAGGATGAACCAAATCCCCTATTTGGAACTGGTGGCTGTACTCAAGAATATTTTACTTTTCAAAACCTAATAAAACAAGCAACTGCTGATAATAACAACACGGTTTATAATCCCTGCAATGCAGGCATCCCCATCAACAGCAACAACAGAAATTTTCACAGAGCACCTGCATTAGACTGGAAACATGGAGAAGACAGTGCAAGGGTAAAAATTTTTAATGGTAATATTTTAGATGTAGCCCAAATTGGTTCAGCAGCATCGGGTGTAACCGGCATCCCTTTTCAAGGCAGTGCAGCCACAAGTACTTGCTGGTATACAGGTACTATGTTTCCTTTGGAGTACCGCAATACCTGCTTCCAGGCAGATTATGGTGAAAACTGGTTAAAAAGTATCAAAATACAAAATACTGACCAGGTAGAAAAGGTAACCGATTTTGCCAGTGGCTTTACAGCAATTGTTTGTGTTACAGAAAATCCCTTAGATGGTAGTATAGTAATTGTAGACATTGGCGATAATACCATAAAAAAAGTTGTTTATGGAGGTAATCAACCCCCGGTTGCAATATTAAGCAGTGACCTGTCTTTTGGTCCATCGCCTTTAACTGTAAATTTCACGGGCAGCAGCAGCTATGATCCCGATGGAAGCATAACAAACTATGATTGGGATTTTGGAGACCCCACCAGCGGCAGTAATAATACCAGCAATGCTACTAACCCAACGCATATTTTTACTACTTCTAATACTGACCCAAAAAAATACGTAGTTATTTTAACTGTAACAGATAACGTGGGTGCCACTAAAACCGACAGCCTTATAATTTCTGTAAACAATACACCCCCTGTAGTAAACATAACCAGCCCCGATAAAAATTCTTTTTATAATTTAGGCCCTGACACTGCTTATTCTTTAATTGCATCAGTAACAGATGCTGAACATAACCCAGGGCAACTATTTTATAAATGGCAAACTTTTTTGCGTCACAATACCCATCAACATGCAGAACCAGTTGACACCAACAAAATTACTTCTTCAGTAATAAGTCGTATTGGATGCAATGGAGATACCTATTACTGGTTTGTAAAACTTACTGTAACAGATGCAGCTGGCCTAAGCACAATTGATTCTTCTAAAATTTTCCCCAATTGCAATGGTAATCCATTACCTGTTTTACTTAATTCTTTTTCAGTTTTACAACAGGGCGGTACCAATGTAATAAATTGGGTAATTGAATCGGAAATAAATATGAAATGGTTTGATGTAGAACGAAGTTATGATGGTATAAAATTTGAAAGAATTGGGACTTTGTTGGCTAAGCGGGCACCCGGCATGGGTAATTATCAATTGGAAGATAAGAACCATATTGCTGGCTACAATTATTATCGCCTTAAAATGATTGATATAGGTGGTGATTATAAATATTCTTTTATCGTAAGAGTATTTACCGGTAAATGGAGCAGTAATGATATTTTAGTAGCCCCTAACCCGGTGGTAAACAATTTTGTAATTATTGGCTCTAATTTCAGCCGTACAGAAAAAATAAAAATCCGTTTGCTTGACATGAACGGAAGCGTAATTATTACTCAAACTGAACAGGCAAGGCCGGGTTACAATAGTTTTAAAATTGATAATCTTCAACTACTTCCGGCAGGCGTTTATCTTGCTGAGGTAACTGACACAGCTGGTAAAAGAGTAGCAAGGTTTATTAAGGCAAAATAAATAAGCAAAGCCTTTTGAATAATCAAAAGGCTTTGCTTATTTCACTATCACCACTTCGCCCTCTTTTAATAATTCCATATTTTTAAATCTAAGAATAATATTACCAGTTGTAATCACATCCTTTTGACAATAGGTAACAATACGATCAAGATTTTTTTCTTTCCAGTAAACATCTGCTACCATACTACCATCAATATCATCTTTGGGAGATGGTACATTTAAAGCAGCCGCTAATAATTTTAATGAAGTATAATTTTTATAATCGCCAAAGCGCCAATATTGAAAAGTATCGATGGTGTTGGTATCCCATGGTTTCATATTTTGAAAATCGAGATAAACAGGAATAGCTAAACCATTTACCAAAAGCCTGCGGCAGATAAAGGGTATATCAAACTCTTTAATATTATGCCCTGCAAAACCCCACTTGTTATTTTTGGCTTCCATTATATTTATTGTAGCAATAAATTGCTGCAGCAGCTTTTTTTCATCATCGCCATAAAAAGATTTTACACGTAACTGCAATGCATTATCCTGCTTAATAAAATAGCCAATACTTATGCAAACAATTTTTGCAAACTCGGCCATTACCCCGGCACGCTGCGGATAAAACTCTGCGGCGGAAGTAAAATCAGGTAGGGACCGGTGGGTTTTTTCTTCCCACAGTTTTTTCCAGTCTTCTGTTAATAAATCGAAGGATGGATATTGGGGTACAGTTTCAATATCTATTAAAAGCAAATTTTCTAACTTAATGTTTTGCATAGCGGCATTATTAGGTATTGTAAAATACAATCTCCTTTTAATATTTCAAAATTTAGTCAATCAGCTTACTGTAATAATTAGGATATTTTAAAAAGGAGAGCTGCTGTTTTAGAAACACTATTTCATAGAATAGTTAAACTAAATACCGAAGAATTATAGCAGGGAAATTGAAAGAAGGTATGAAGCTCAATAATTTTAATTAAAAACTTACGCCAACAAAAACCTGAATTGACTGGTTCTTCCAGGTTTGGCGGTTATCAATTGCATTTATGTTGGATAAACCCAGTTTATACCTTGCCCCAAAATTTATTAATGGAAACTGGATCCACAAACCACCAATGGCAGACCAGTCGCCATTTTTATAAATATTAGCATTGGCTTTTAAACTGTCAATAGTTTGTTTTACCAATCCGCCATAGGCAGGGCCAAACTGCAGTTTTACTTTTTTAGTTGGCCCAATATTAACGTTTAATAAAACCGGCACTTCCAAATAATTAAGTTTAGATAATTTTTGACTGCCGTCCCTGAATAAATCATTATAAATATCGTTGGCATCATTACTAAACTCCGATGAGTTTTGAACAAAATTTACTTCTGGTTGAATACCAAATTTGCTGGAAAAATTAATTTGTGCAAATACCCCCAATTGATAATTATAATTAAAGCCGCTTTTATATGATTGGCCTGTAATTTTATTTATATTAACTCCGGCTTTTGCACCAACTCTGAAAAAGTTTTCACGGCCATCATTTAATTTATTGCGCTGCGAAAATGCACTTATGGTTGAACATATTAATATTGCAGCAAGTAATTTTTTCATGGCGAAGTTTTATACTAAACGTATTAAATGTAGCTAACATTATGCCAAAACAAAAATTTAACAAACTATACTTATATAATAAAGAAGCCTGCACCAGTCAGGCTTCAATTTTTATATTGCCCCGTTAAAAACTATTTCTTCAATTATCTATCTTCTCCATCGGCCAGGTATCCAAACCCAACCGCCCCTTCTATGTTTCCAATACCCTTCCTGCCAGCGATGCCCGGCCCTTGGTGAAGCCCAATATCCATCATTATACACATAACTACCATCCCGCCAAATATAATTTCCGCCAATCCAAACATGTGCAGGCGACGGACAAACAGGCCTGGCCCTGAAAGCAGGTGCAGTTGGGCGAATTCTTACAACAATTTGTGCATCTGCAGCAGCAGATAATGATAATGCAATTATTAAAAGCACTATAATTTTTCCAAAATATTTTTTCATGGTAATTTATTTATGATGTTATGACCTTATTATTACCAAATAGTTTAAA
>JAYSTT010000459.1:0-2721 GCA_043719495.1 Ferruginibacter sp.
CCAATACTTCCTGAATAGTAGCATCCTTTACATCAATATTTACTTTTGATGCCTTTTCTACACTTTGATTGTTGTAAATAAAAAAATAATCGCTTTGCTTTCGTATTTCTTTAAATACTTTTTCGAGCGGTACATTTTTTTGGGAGATGGTAATTTTTTGACCAAAGCCGTTTGCACTTACATGCAAACTTGCTGCAAACAAAAAAATGATACCCAATTTCATAATCTTAATGGTTTTGGAGAGTAACCGCTGCTTTTTTAGCAGTGGAATACATAGAACATTTTTCATACTTTTGTAATGTTTGAGATTAATAAATAATAAGCAGTCGAAGACATGATTGTATTAAAAAAATTAACTCAGATACTTGCCGGAAGTGCCACAAACATTTCCGGTTTTTTCTTTTGTTAACTGTATTAATTATTTTATAGTTAGTTTATTGGTAATAATATTTATTGGATTATGGCATTACCAAAATCTTTTTTCCTTCTATTTTAAAATGTATCCCGCCGGTTAGTTCAAGCTTTTTTAGTACAGCAGATAAATTAGTGTCTCGGGTAATTTGTGCAGTAAAAGTTTTGTTAGTAATATTTCCCTCAAAACTAATATCTGCATCGTACCACCTGTTTAACTGGCGCATTATTATTTTTATATCAGTGTAATCAAATAGAAATAATCCATTTTTCCAGGCCATTTCTGTTTCAATATCTGCATCAGCAATTTTAATGTTGCCGCTATTATCAAGCCTGGCTTGCTTACCCGGTTTTAGTAAACCAACTGCACTGCCACTTGTAACTTTTACGGCACCTTCAAGTAAAGTGGTTTTTATTTCACTTTCATCTTTGTAAGCCATTACATTAAAGTGTGTACCTAACACCTGCACATTCATATTGTTTACTAAAACATTAAAGGGCATGGCTGCATTTTTTGCTACTTCAAAATAAGCTTCGCCGGTTAATTCAACATTTCGTTGCTTACCAACAAAAGCCGACGGAAAACGTAACGATGATGCCGCATTTAACCAAACTTTTGAGCCATCTTCCAGTATTAACTGGTATTGCCCGCCATTGGGTGTTGTAATGGTATTGTATAAAATTTCGGATGAATTGCCAGTTGAATTATAAGCAAGTTTACCATCCAACTTTATAATTTTTGTATTCCCCTGATTAGTAAGGTTACCATTTGCAGCACTATCTAATATAATTTGTGTACCATCGGCAAGGGTTAATATTGCTTTATTGCCACCGGGTGCTATATCCTTTAAAGTATTGGCTTTGGCAATTTCCTGTTTATCACTTTTGTTAGCAAAACCATATTTATAAACAGCAAAAATACCAAACAATAATACCGCTGCCGCCGCCACCCTAAACCATGTTTGTTTAAAAAAGGGGATTATTTTAATTTTCTCACTTTCAATTTGCTTTTTTATAGCTGCTAGGGTTTGTTCCCTTTCATTGCACCATTGCATTTGAGAAATATCGGCAGCCCCTAAATTTTCTAGTATAAGGCTTCTTAATAATATTTCATTTTGTGGGGCATTAAAATGGGTTAGTAAAGCTGCTACTTCTTCTGGTGTACAGTCATTATCGAGGTACTTTTTAAATAAATTTTGCATATTGTTAATGTAATTTCTATATAGGTTACAGAGGTAATACGCCTGGCAGAAGGAAATACCCTGCTCTTATTTAACTTTTTAAAAAAAAAATAGTAGAATTAGGAAGATGCCCAAAATGCGATGGCAAATAAACTTAATAAAGCCTGTTCATTATTTATAAAATAAGCCTTAATGGCTTTGGTGGCTTTTACAATATGATCGCTTATAGTGGAAACCGATATGCCCAGCAGCTCACCCACTTCTTTATAGCTTTTATCTTCTAATTTACATAGCCTAAAAATTTGCTGCCGCTGCGGTGGTAAAGATCCAATGGCTTTTTCAAGAAGGGTAGCATTCTCTTTGTGCAAAATCATTTCCTCAATATGTACATACCCTGTTGTGGCAACAGCAATTAAATGTGTTGCTCTTTTTTTATCCCTTGCCGCCTGCCTAAAAAAATCATACACCTTATTTTCTGCAATTTTAAAAAGGTATGATTGAAAAGATTTTTCTGTATTTAGATTTTGCCTGGTTTTCCAAAGCTTCATAAAAACTTCCTGCAAAATTTCTTGTGCGTCTTTATCAGATTTTACAAGTTTAAACAGGTTGCCATAAAGCCTCTTGCTGTAGTGAATGTATATTTTTTCAAAAGACTGCTCACAGCCCGATATTAATTGCTCTATAAGTTCAATTTCGTCATATTGAGGATTCTCTTGCATGAATATGGCTAAGCGTTTTGTCAGTTAAAATTAATAGATTTTTACCGAACTTTTTTTTCTAAAATAATTTTCATACTTACTTATATTTGCCTATATGAAAAAGATTGGGATACTTGGTGGCGGCCAGCTTGGCCGTATGCTTTTACAAGCTGCAATAAATTACCCTGTTGAAACTTATGTAATGGAAAATGATACCGCCTGCCCGGCTGCTCATCTCTGCCATCATTTTACAAAAGGAGATATTACAAATTTTGATGACGTTTATAATTTTGGAAAAGGTTTAGATGCCATTACTATCGAAATAGAAAGCGTAAACGAAAATGCACTCGAAAAATTAGAAAGCGAAGGTGTAAGGGTGTATCCAAAACCATCAGCATTAAAAACCATCAAGAACAAAATATTACAAAAAC
>JAYSTT010000460.1:0-2719 GCA_043719495.1 Ferruginibacter sp.
ACCGCTTTACTTTCTAAAATACAACCGGCGGTTTATGATGAAAAAACAGAAACAATCAATCGAACTTCAGGCAATAATGATTTTGTAGAAAAAGTATCCACCATTAATGTAAAAAGAACAGTACATGCCATTATGGAACGCAGCCCTATTTTAAAAGAAATGATAGAAAGTGGTGCCATTGGTATTGCGGGAGGTACACATGATATCACAACTGGTATGGTTCATTTTTATGAAGATGTTTCAATTATTAAATAATGAAGCGACTAGTATTTTTTTATACCGGCTTAAAGAAAACCTTTAAGCCGGATTTTTTACTTTCATTCTTTTACAAAATTACCCTCCTAATGAAAAGCCTTGTTGTTTTTTTTATTTTGTCCTTTTTTCTTCAAAAAATAATTGCACAAAACACAAGGGTAACCGATAAAAATACAATAGGCTGGTATAATAATTTTACCACCCTAAAATTTTCTAAAAAATGGAGTGGGCATCTGGAGTACCAATGGCGAAGGGAAAATTTTGTAAAAGATTGGCAGCAAAGTTTGTTCAGAACCGGAGTTAATTACCAGGTTAACAATAAACTGATACTTAGGGTGGGTTATGCCTGGGCCGAAACCTTCCCATATGGTAATATTCCTTTGCAGGCTGCAGGTAAACGGTTTCCTGAACACAGGTTGTACCAAATGGCCAGCATTAGCGATAATGCAAACAGGTTAGAAATGAATCACCGTTTTATGCTGGAACAAAGATGGATAGGTCGATATACTTATGCAACAGTAAGCAAACCCGATGATTTTTTATTTTTGAATCGGCTCAGGTATTTGTATCGTATGCAAATAGCAATTGGTAAACAGAAGATAGAAGATAAAACGCCTTATGCAGCCATTTATGATGAAATATTTATAGGCTTTGGAAAGAATGTAAATGAAAATGTATTTGACCAAAACCGGTTGGGTATCCTCTTAGGTTACCGCTTTAATAAAAAATTCAGGGTGGAAGGAGGTTTTTTACAGCAGATTGTACAGTTGGGAAGGGAGGTTAATAACCGTAATGTTTTTCAATATAATAATGGAATTATTTTAAACAGTTATTTTAACTTCGATTTGAGTAAAAACTAATTTAATGGATTATCAAGTAATAATTTCGCTGTTAACACTAATTGCATTAGAAATTATTTTAGGAATAGACAATGTAATATTCATATCTATTTTAGCAAATAAATTACCGGTATACCAACAAAAAAAAGCAAGGCTCTACGGTTTAATTCTTGCAATGCTGCTTCGCCTGGCTTTATTAGCAGTAGTATCATTCATCATGAAATTAGATAATGATTTGTTCAGGATTTTTAACAAGGGCATATCAATTAAAGATTTGATATTGATACTGGGAGGTTTGTTCTTATTGTACAAAAGTGCTACAGAAATTTATCATAAAATGGAGGGTGAAGAGGGAAACCAAAGCAAAAAAATTAAAGCGGTTACATTTAGCCAGGTAATTATTCAGATATTGATAATGGATCTTGTTTTTTCTATTGACTCCATTATTACTGCCATAGGAATGGTTAAGGAAGTCTGGATCATGTACGTGGCCATTATTGTTACTGTTTTAATAATGTTGGTTGCTGCAGAACCCATCAGCAATTTTGTAAATAAACATCCCGCTTTTAAAATGCTGGCGCTTTCTTTTTTACTACTGATAGGGTTTGCATTGATAAGCGAAGGGTTTGGTGTTGAAATTCCAAAAGGCTATATTTATTTTTCAATGGCATTTTCAATGCTGGTAAGTATTTTCCAGGTACGGATGAACAGGAATAATAAACCGGTAGTTACACATGAACATTATATTGAAGGAGAAGAAAATTTACCAAAGAATGTATTATAATAAATAATAACGAAAATATATTCTATAAGCATTCTTTTAAATGCTTGTATATTTTACTTTTTATTCTTACCCACAGCCCCTACATTTGCTCTCAGATATGAAACCTTTTGAAAAAATATTACAAGACAATAAAGAATGGGCCACTCAAATGCTGGCCGATGACTCCAACTATTTTAAACGCCTGGTGGAAATACAAAGCCCCGAAGTATTATGGATTGGCTGTAGTGACAGCCGTGTACCGGCAGATAAAATTACCGGAACCGACCCCGGTGAAATTTTTGTGCACCGTAATGTGGCCAACCTTGTAGTACATACCGATTTAAATTTATTAAGTGTATTGCAATATGCCGTAGAGGTTTTAAAAGTAAAACATGTAATTGTTTGCGGCCATTACAATTGTGGAGGCATAAGGGCGGCGCTCAAAAATAAAAGCCTTGGTTTAATAGATAAATGGCTGTGGAATATAAAAAATGTTTACGTACAGTACAGAAATGAAATAAATGCTTTGGATAACGAAGATGCCCAGGTTGATTTGCTTACTGAATTGAATGTAAAAGAACAGGTATTGAATTTAGCTAAAACATCCATTATACAAAAAGCGTGGAAGGATAGAAAGGGGCCAGATATACATGGCTGGGTGTATGATTTAAGAGACGGTATTATTAATCCCGTTTTTGAAATGCCGGCCGGAACTAAAATAGACGATATTTTTGAGTATGATAATTTATAATTTGTTCACCTGAGCTGCAAATACTTTTTGTAATAAACTGGTGGTTCTTGCTTCGGCTTTGGTGCGTACTTCAATTTCTTTTTCAGCAATTTTATTAAACATTAAATTGGC
>JAYSTT010000047.1:0-10651 GCA_043719495.1 Ferruginibacter sp.
GGCTCCGTTTTTAGCCCCGGCCTATGCCCTGCTGGAAGGGTTATTTGTAGGTGCCATTTCTGCTTACTATAATTATGCATTTGCCGCATATGCCCCTGGTATTGTTATTAATGCTGTAGGCCTCACTTTTGGAACAGCTATAGCCATGTATTTATTATACAGCTTTCGTATTATAAAGGCAACGCAAAAATTTAAAGCCATTATAATGACTGCTACTGCAGGGATAGCTATTTTTTATCTGATAGCTTTTGCGCTTAGCTTTTTTGGTATTCAAATTCCGTTCTTACATGAAGGCAGCGCTATGGGAATTGGTTTTTCTGTTTTTGTAGTAGCATTAGCTGCGCTGAATTTAATTTTAGATTTTGATATGATTGAGAATGGCGCTGCTTTGGGTGCCCCCAAATACATGGAATGGTACGGTGCTTTTGGTTTACTGGTAACCATTGTTTGGTTGTATTTAGAAATTTTACGCCTGTTGAGTAAAATAAGCAGCAGAGATTAAATCGAATTAAATAAGACTTGTTTAAAAAAAATGTCCCAAAATTTTGGGGCATTTTTTTATTTTAATTCCTTAATCAATTCTTTCACCTTCCCTTTTATAAAATCCCTTACTTCATTAAACTCCTTTGGCCCCATGTGTTTGGGATCGGGTATTTGCCAATCGATAAATTGTTTGGCAGGCATCCAGGGGCAGGCATCACCACAACCCATGGTTACTACTACATCAAACGGGGCAAATGCTTTTACTTCATCAAGACTTTTGCTATCATGTTTACTGAGGTCATAACCCAGTTCTTTCATGGCAACAATAGCTTTGGGGTTTACAATGCCGCTGGGTTTACTGCCGGCACTGTAGGCTTCTACCTTATCGCCTCCAATTATTTTTGCAAAGGCCTGGCTCATTTGAGAGCGGTTGCTGTTTTCGATACATACAAAAAGAAGTTTTTTTGCAGGTAAACCCTCAGTTTTTGCTGATTGTATTTTATTCATAAGTTATATAAATTTAGCAACAGCCGCTTCCCGGTTCGCAACAACCTCTTTCATCTTTGGCAGGTTTTTCTGCATATACCGTAATGCTGGTAATTTTTGTTTTCCCGTTTTTGTAAGTAGTAATTTCTTCAGCACTTAAATAGTTAGACAAAATATTATCAGGTATAATAATAGCTTTATCTTTTTGCAGCGTAATATTTTTAAAACCCAGTGAGGCAATTATTTCCAAATACACTTCTCTTTGTATGGCGCCACTTACACAGCCTGCATACAATTCTGCCACTTCTTTCCATTTAGCTGGCAATTCACCTTCCAGTACAATATCAGAGATTGAAAAATGACCGCCGGGTTTTAATACCCTGTAAATTTCGCTAATAACCTTGTGTTTGTTTGGTACTAAATTCAATACACAATTACTTACAATCACATTGGCGTAATTGCTGGTAACCGGCATATCGTCAATGTCACCTAATCTGAATTCCACATTATTTAAGGCTAATTTTTCTGCATTTTCTCTTGCTTTATTAATCATCTGTTTGGTAAAATCAATACCAATTACTTTACCGTTTTCGCCTGTAAAACGGCGAGCAATAAAAGCATCGTTACCAGCGCCACTGCCTAAATCGATTACGGTATCTCCTTCCTTAATTTTAGCAAATTCGGTAGGTAATCCACAACCTAAACCCAAATCAGCATCAGGATTATATCCTTCCAGCTTGCTGTAATCATCTGCCATAATATTGTACACTTCATCGCCGCAGCAGGAAGATGTAGCTCCACAACAGGAAGTGGCATTTTGTGTCTGGCTTTGTTCTGCAATTGCAGCATACTTTTCTCTTACGAGTTCTTTAATTTCTAATTCATTGTTCATGGTTATTATTTTTTAATTGTAATAAATAGTTTTAACAGCAAGCTTTTTCATTCTGCACTTTAAGTTTATTAAACAGAAAACTAAACTCTCCCATAAATTTTTCAAAGGCTTTCCAATTAATGCAATAGCAACTCCGTGGCCCATCTACAGTACCTGTAATTAATCCTGCATTTTTCAACTCTTTTAAATGCTGGCTTACGGTGCTTTGTGCCAGTGGCAGTACATCTACAATTTCACCACAAATACATTCATTATGTTCTGCCAATACTTTTAAAATAGCGATACGGGCAGGGTGTGCCAGTGCCTTAGCAAATTCTGCCAGGTCTTGTTCTTTTTGAGTGAATGCTTCTTTTTTATGAATGGCCATTTTATATACTTAGTTTTTGAAAGCTGCAGAACAAAAAATTTTGTACTGTTTTAAAAGGTGTAATATGATTGGTAGTGATACATTTAATTTTTGAAAACCATCTTTGCAATATATTACTCAGTAAATCTTCGTCGTATTGTTGTACAGGTAAGCCGCTGCATTTTTCGGGACCATTAGTGGAAAAAGTACCCATTACTAATTTGCCTGAAGGTTTTATATGCTTTTGTGCTATTGAAATATATTTTTCCACTTCTTCAGCTGTGGTTAAAAAATGAAAAGCTGCCCTGTCGTGCCAGCAGTCATACTGGCTATCATTTTTAAAATCCAAAATATCAGATACAATCCATTTAACCCTATTGGCTTTTTTGCCTAACCTTTTTTTTACTTTATCAATAGCCGATTTAGAAATATCCAGCACGGTAATGTTTGTATAGCCCCTATCCAGTAAATGATCCACTAAAAAACTATCTCCGCCGCCAATGTCAATTACCGCTGCATTTTTATCAACAGAAAGCTGATTAAAAAATTGAAGTGATTCTTTGGGTGTTTGCTGATACCAGCTTACCTCATTTAGCTTTTTGGTTGCAAAAACATTTTCCCAGTGTTGTTTGAAGTCCATAATTTAATCTTATATCGCAAATATACGATTAACAAATTTAGACCACCAAATTTATTTTACAAAAAAAGTCAGGCTTTGAGCCTGACTTGTATAAAACGCTGAAGATTAATCTTTCTAAATTTAAAAAAATTATTCCCTTCCATCCAGTAAATTACCAATACCACCTAAAATGCTTCCTTCTTCTTTGCGCTTATAAGTATATTGTTGTAACCTGCCTGCTAAACGGCTGATGGGTAAACTTTGCAGCCATACTTTTCCCGGACCTGTAAGTTTTGCGAAGAACAATCCTTCGCCACCAAACATCCAGTTTTTAATCCCCCTTACCATTTCAATATCAAAATCAATACCTGCGGTATAAGCCACTACACATCCCGTATCCACTTTTAAAATTTCACCAGGTTGTAATTCCTTTTCTATTACATAACCACCTGCATGTGCAAAAGCTAATCCATCCCCTTCTAATTTTTCCATAATAAAACCTTCGCCGCCAAAAATACCGGTACCTAGTCTTTTTTGAAATTCAATACCAATACTAACTCCTTTGGCGGCACATAAAAAAGCATCTTTTTGTGCAATGATCTTTCCGCCTAGTTGTTTAAGATCAAAAACAACAATTTTACCAGTATATGGTGCAGCAAAACTTACCCGCTTTTTCCCGTGGCCCATATTGGTAAAGGCAGTCATAAATAAACTTTCGCCTACCAGTAATCTTTTTCCGGCGCTAAACAGCTTACCTAAAATACTATTATCCTGTTGAGGGCTTCCATCGCCGAATATAGTCTGCATTTCAATACCATTATCCATCATCATAAAGGCGCCGCTTTCCGCAATAGCAGTTTCATTCGGGTCTAATTCAATTTCTACAAACTGGAGTTCTTCTCCGTAAATTTTGTAATCGATTTCGTGATTTGATATCATGGCTTTTTTTTGTGAAGTTATTATTATTCAATTTTGTTTCAATACAAAATTATGATGAACGGAAATAAAAATGCCCTCCCTTTTACAGGCAGCATTTTTCTAAAACCAGTTTTTCTTTTATTTAGGGTTCTTCAATAATCCAGTCCAAACTTTTTTACCCTGTATTCTTCTTACCAAATACATCAACCCAACGAATATAAAAAATAAGGGGCCCAGGAAACCAAAACCAGCTACCCATTTACCAGCATAAAATTTTTCCATTGGCCTGCGCAACCTTTCTGCAATTAAATACATACTTGGTACCATTATTAAGGTAAGAAAGAAAGAAAATATTAATCCAAAAATAATTGTCCAGCTTAACGGCCCCCAGAAAACCACACTATCGCCACCAAAGAAAATATGGGGATTTAAATGCTGGAAGAAAGCAATGAAATTGATATTGAACCCAACAGCCAGTGGCAGCAAACCTAAAATAGTAGCTACTGCAGTAAGCAATACAGGGATGATACGGATCTTTCCTGCCTGTATAGCCGCTTCCCTTGTACGTACGCCTCTTCCTCTTAACTCGTCTGTAAATTCTATCAATAATATTCCATTTTTAATTACAATGCCTGCCAGGCCAACAACACCCACACCAAGCATAATAGTAGCAATTGTCATCCCGGTAAATGCATAACCAAGTAATACACCAATTACAGAAAAGAAAATTTCAGTTATTACAATAAAGGGTTTGCTCATGCTGTTAAACTGCAATACCAAAATCATAAATATTATTCCTATGGCAATCAACATTGCCATGCCCAGAAATGATTGTGTTTCTTTTTCCTGTTCGCTCTGGCCGCTTAATTTAATGGTAACATCTGCCGGAATTTTATTGGTTAGTTTAAAATCATCAATCTTGCTTTGTAAAGCAGCATTTACAGAGCCTACCATTGTAGGGTCAAGCACATTACTCTGCAACTGGATGGTGCGTTTTACGTTTTTACGCTTTACACCTCCTGTTGTGTTAGTATAATCTACTTTAGTTACCGCACTTAATGGGATAGATTTTACCCTTTGCGTATTCATATCAAAAAAAGTAATCCGCATATTCATCAGGTCGGTAATATTATTACGCACTAAATCGCTGGTGCGTAACTGAATTTTGTATTCATCTTCGCCATCTTTTAATTTACTAACCTCTTTACCAAAAACTGCGGTACGAATTTCCATACCAATCTGGCCGGTACTCAGCCCTTCAATCATTGCCTTTTCCCTGTCTACATTAATTGTAATTTCCGGATTATTTAAATCTACATTAGATTGTAAATTTTCAACTCCTGCTACCTGGTTGGTATCTAAATAATTAAATAATTGTGTAGATACTTTTGCAATGCTTTCAAAGTTATCACCCTGCACTTCTATATTAACAGGTGGGTCGGTTGGGGGGCCCCCATCTTCCTGACCAACTTCTATACTTGTGCCGGGAATGCCTTTGGTTTTTTCTCTGATGGCATCCAAAAATGGTTTTGTCTTTTTACCATCACGTTTTTCGTACTCCACAAAACTTATTTGTATCCTTCCCAAGTTAGATTGAATACTTCTGTTATTATCTCTTGGATTATTTGCGCTTACTGCAACATTAGCAATAATACTTTCTACAATACCCCCTTTGGCTGGCAATTCATTTTCTAAAATTTTCTCTACCCTGCCTTCTAAAACATGCGTAATACTATCGGTGTATTTTACATCGGTACCAACAGGCATTTTTAAATACACATAAATAAAATTAGGATCACCACTGGGGAAGAAAGTTTGTTTATTCCCTCTTAATATCAATAAACCAAGTGCCAACCCAAATAAACCAAATAGTGATGCAAACATCCAAACCGGCCTCCAACCCTGCAATACCCAACGCAACAGTTTTTCATAATTTGCCATTAGTTTAGGCAAAGCCCTGTGTTGAAAACGATAAATAGCATCTCTAAAAACAAAACGATTAATTACAGTCAGCAATGCCATTATTAGCAGGAAGTTACCAAAACCGTGCAACGTAAATTTCTTTGCAGTTAATTCTTCAACAGAAGTACCCAAAGTACCTATTTGAGCTCCAACAGCAAATCCAAAAATATTTAACAGCACCCCTGAAATTATCATTGCCCAAAACCACCATTTTCTAAATATTCCTTTCTTGGGTTCGTCATGCTCGTGACCTTCGGGCTTCATAAAGCTTACTGCAAAAACCGGGTTAAAAATAAATGCAACAATTAATGATGCTGCCAAAGTAAGAATTAACATGGTAGGCAGGTAAATCATAAACTTGCCTATTAATCCTTTCCAAAACAGTAATGGAAAGAATGGCGCCAATGTAGTTGCGGTACCTGCTAATACCGGTATAAAAACTTCCCCGGCAGCTTCTTTAGCGCTGCGAATAATGGGTACTTTACCATTATTGTAAATACGGTGTGTATTTTCAATTACCACAATGGCATCATCTACAATAATTCCCAAACCAAACAATAAAGCAAATAATACTATAAAGTTGAGTGTAACATTACTGCCAATAATTGCATCGGCAATGGGCAAAAATAAAAATGCCACAAATACGCTCAGAGGTACACTTAATGCTACAAAAAATGCATTGGTTACCCCCATAAAAAACATTAATACCAACAACACCAAAATAAAACCAATAACAATTGTATTTACTAAATCGGTAAAGGAAGTTTTGGTTTGCTTGCTCTGGTCGCCGGTAATAACTACTTTTAAATCTTTAGGCAGCTCATCTTTAAGCTCCATATCTTTTACTGCAGCTTTTACTTTATCGGCGCAATTAATTAAATTTTCGCCGGCACGTTTTACTATATTTAATGTAACTACATTTTTACCATCTAATCTTGCCACACTTTCTTTGTCTTTAATAGTATCCTTTAACTGGGCAATATCCTTTAAGTAAACTGTTGCCCCCTGCGCACTGCTGCGTACTACAATATCCTGCAGGCTTAATGCATTTGCAAACTGGCCTTTAATTCTAAGTGTACGTTTCATACTGCCCACTTCTATTAAGCCGCCTGTAATATCATGATTCTCTCTGTTAATAGCATTTTCAATATCAGTAAAACTCACTCTTGCCAAACTCATTTTATAAGGATCTGCATTAACCTGTATTTCTCTTTCAGGTGCCCCTACAATTTCTGCCCTGGCCACCTCTGTAAGTTCTTCAAACTTATCCTGTAACTTATCGGCATAATATTTCAATTTTATTCCGTCATAATCACCACTTACATTTACAAACATGATGGGCATTTCACTAAATGCAAACTCCCTTGCTTCGGGTTGTGATGTTAAATCATTGGGTAAATCTGTTTTTGCCTTATCAATTGCATCTTTTACTTTTTGTTTGGCTATTTCTGTTTTAACATCGGTATCAAATTCCACTACAATTAAGCTGTAATCTGTTTGTGATGTACTTTGAATTTTATTAACCTTGGCACCGCTTATACCCTTTAATTGTTTTTCAATTGGCCTGGTCACTAAATTTTCTATATCCTTAGGAGAATTTCCTACATAAACAGTAGTTACAGAAATGGTGGGTACCACTATATCAGGAAACTGTTCCTTAGGCATTGTGTTAAACTGATACAAGCCATAAACAGAAATGATAACGGCTATAATATAAATAGCGGTACTGTTATTGATAGCCCAGCTGGTGGGCATGAACTGTTTAAATTTTTTTGTTATCCCTTCAATTATTTTCATAAAATCTTATTGTTAGTCAGCAGTTAATTTTTATTCTTATGCCAAGGTCTATATCAATTCGCCATGTATATTATATTACGCTTAGCTTTCATTAAAAAGCATGATTGTATTTAAATTTCCAGCTTTACAATTCTAAACCTCCTCATTAATTTCAGAAACTCTTTTATTTAACATCTGCAGAAATTACCTGCCCTTCGTACAAACTTTGATAGCCCTCCGTTATTAATTGTTCGCCGCCGCTTAATCCACTTTTTATTTCTACATTATCGCCATATACTTCTCCAATAATTACAGTAACCCTGTGTGCCGTTGTTTTTCCATTACTGCTTTTACTCATGATAAAAACATATTTTCCTGTTTCATCAGTTTGTATCATGTTTACAGGAATTACAATAGCACCAACAGCGCTGTAATCTTTAATTCGCATTATTGCTGTTTGGTTAGGTTTTAATGCAGCATTGTATGGGATTTTTGCTTCTGCTATAAAGCCCCTCATTGTAGGGTCAACACTCTGGCTTATTAAAGAAATGGCAGAAGGAATATTTTGTTTTTGGGCATCGGGTATATTTATAAGTACCTTCGTTCCGCTATGTATTCTTGTTAGATAATTTTCAGGAACATTAGTTACCACTTTTAAAGTACTGGTATTTACAATTTTTATTTGTGGGCCCGCTTGCGTAACGCCCTGAAAAGTTTCACCTACTTTTATGCTTACAATATCTGCAATACCATTAACATCACTATATACATTAGCTGTATTCATTTGTTCAACTGCAACTTTTACCTGCTCACCGGCAGATTTTAACTGGTTATCCAAACCCTCTACATTTGTTTTGGCAGATATTAATTGCACTTCGGTTCCAATACCCTGATCCCAAAGATTTTTTTGACGCTGGTAAATATTTTTAGCAAACCCCAACTGAGTTTTTATTCCTTCTAATTGCTGTTTTGATGCAACAACCTGTTGCCGAACAATAGCATCATCCAGCTTTAACAGCAACTGCCCCTTTTTTACATACTGACCCTGGTGTACAAAAATTGCTTTTACCTGTGCCGGTCCCATTCTTGGAGAAATATAAGAGATATTATCTGCATCAACTTTACCCTGCAAATCAATAAAGTGCTCAAAATTTTGAGTTGTAACAGATAGTACACTTACCAATTTTATTTTTGCGGCATTGGCAGCATTAGTGTCTAATCTTAACAGGTCGGCTTCAAGTTTCTTAATATTTATTTCATGTCCTGCTTTTTCTTTTTTTGCCTTCTCTAATTTTGCTTTAATATCATTAATAGCAGCTTCCCCATCTTTTTTGCTGCCGCCACAGCTTAATAAAATAACAGTGCTTGTAACAATTAATCCTAATTTTTTTACTTGTTTCATATTCCTTAGTTTGATACTTAATTTTATTTTTACAATTTTCCGGCAGCTTTTAGCCAATCAATTTTTGCACTAATAGCATCATACAAGCTGCTGTAATAATTAGTTTGCGCCACTTTAAGTTCTGTTTGTGCAGTATATATTTCCAGGTTACTGCCTAACCCCTGCTCATATTTTTTCTTGGTGCTGTTATACACTTTTTCGGCCAGTTCAATATTTTTCCTTTGGTTATCCATAGTAAGCAGGGCGCTGGTCATTTTTATTTTAGACTGCTCTACATCATAATCAATAGCCTGCTTTAGCTGGTTAATATTATTCTGGGTTTTTTGCAACTCGTATTTGCTTTGTTGTATAAAGGCATTTTTTTTGTTTCCATCAAAAATGGGAATAGCCATTTTAAATCCTACAATAGAAGTGGTAAACCAATCGCCTTTATTAAAAAAATTGAAACTGTTTCTCTGGGCATTTTTACTGTAGCTGGCAAATGCTGCAATGGTGGGTATTTTACTCAACTTGTAGCGCCTGATATTGTACTCACCTAATTTTTCAGCAATACTTAACAGCTGTATTTCTTTTCTATCCTTGTAATTAAAATTTTCGTCCAGTGTATTTGCTTTTAGCTCAGTTTCGCTTAAAGTATCGGTTAAAAACAGGTCATCTTTTTGCGGCATCCCCATTATAAACTTTAAGCCTGAGTTGCCGGCTGCCAGCATATTCTCGATCTTAATTTTTTCTGTTTTAATATTATTCAGCTGAACGGTTACTTTATCTACATCTAATTTTTCGGCAAAGCCATTTTTATAAATTTCTTTGGTGTCATTTAATAATTTCTCAAAGCGCTCAATATTGGCATCTAATGAACCAATTTGTTTTTTACCCACCACCAGCTGGTAATAAATTTTATAGATGTTGGCTTTTATTTGTTCCTGTGTAACCTCGGCAGTTTTTTTGTAAAAATTTAATACGGCGTCCCTTGCCATCAGGCCTACAAATACCTGCCCGTCAAAAAGTAGCTGAGTTACATCAATACCGCCACTGGCATTCCATGCTGTACCAAATTTTGCAGGAACACTGCCAAAACCGCCATTGGGCGAGGTAATAGTTTGTCCGGAGCCATTTTTTACACCTTCGTCAACCAATACTTTATAAGTGGCTGGGCTTATAAAATCCGGAAGAGTAGTAACAGGAATATCAAAATAATGCGTTGTACCTATATTTCCATTTACCTGGGGAAAAGCGGCAGAAGTAATTTGCTTGTTTACCTGGTGCTGAATCTGCACATCAAGTAAAGCATTTTTTACTGTAACTGAATTTTTACCAGCATAATCCACACACTGTTTAATAGTAAACTCATTTTTCTGCTGTGCAAATACACCTGCAGATAATAACAGCATACTCAATAAAACGCTGTTACTAAGCCAAAATTTTTTCATTAGTGTTCGTATTTTTAGTTCTGTCCTGTTGATATTTTGTAATCAGCTTGTATCCTTTAACTGTAGCCAATCCAAATAAAAAATGTGTTGTTAGTTCAGTTTCCACTTTTACCAAGCTGTATTTGTTTTTAGGGAATACAGTAAGGTTAAAAGGCATCATCATGTTTTCTAAGCGCACTTTTACCAGAATATCAACATCAATATCATTACGGTACAATTCTTCGGCTTTACCCCGCTCAATATTCTCGATAAGTACTTTATATAAAAATGAATACTTGTGCTGCTTAAATTTTTCAAACGCTATTGGGTAATATTTTTCCAGCTCAAATAAAATAGA
>JAYSTT010000461.1:0-2718 GCA_043719495.1 Ferruginibacter sp.
CAGGTATCAAATTAAAAACAATTTTTTTCCTTTTAAAATAGAAGAAATAAAAAGCTGGGATATTAAAGACGCTGATTTTAAACAGCAACTTGTAAAAGACGAAAACAGGTTTGTTGCAAACTGGCTTTCAAAAAAAGAGTTATCAAAGGAAGCGAAATTGGTTTTAGAAGCAGCAAAAGCAGTTTACCGGTTATTTTATGCAAGCCTTAACCAAATGGCAACACACAAATGGAAGATAGATAGCTGGGATGCAGGCTGGTACCAGATAAGGCGTTGCTTAACAGAGCATAACTTAGGTGCAGATGAATTAAAAGAATTAAGTAAAGCAAATGAAAAACTAGCAAATAAAATTCTGCCTCAAATTGAAGAGTTTGGATTTTTAGATAAAGACGAAGTATTTGACGAGGTATAAAAATGAAATCATTAATGATGCAAAGTTTGAATCAGGCGATATTGCCAGCATACGAAATACATTTATTGGCTTTCAAAATTATTTATATCAGCGGGTAATATAAATTAGCGGCCAATTTATTAATCAGCCTTTCACAAAAAATCAATCCTCCTGCACCCATATTCCTTCATACTTTTTACAGGTAATTTACCACCAGCATTTACCACCGTTTCTAAAAAAGCATCGCACCTTGCTTCTGTAAATACACCAGTAGCTAATGCAGCACACAAAAAATCCATCGTAGTCAGATAATCCATATTGTGCATACTGCAATAACTTTTAATATCCCGTAAATTACTGCTGGCTAAAATATTCTTAGTATATCGGGCTACAGCAAGGCAGGCACTTTCTCCATCACCTTTAAACTGCATTTTCTTTATCCAGAAATATTCCTTCTTTATTTCTTCGTTTTCTTCAGGAAAATTAATCAGTTTAATTCGTTTCTTCATCAATAAATCTGAAACAATAAAACCAACCGTTGCGCTTTTCCAGTTTTGCAGTTCAGCATGTACTTTATCCAGCAGGTGAATGGGGTTGTTGGGAAAAATCAGATGAATACTTTCGGCTTCCCCGGCTGTTATAAAATGAGAAACCACATCAGCATCCGTGAGTATGATACGGTTAGTCTTCTCCATGCTGCGTTTCATCAATTTTGGTGATATCAATGCCAAGATCGGCCAGCAGAGAGTAGTAGTGGCTTTCAGAAACGGTTTCTTTGTCAAAAAGCTGTTTGGCAATAATGCCGTAATCACCAATTACCACTTTATGGTTTCCATTTTTATACAAATCAACAGCATAACCGTTTTCCAAAGCACCTCTTTGAATGTTTATTGTAAAAGCTTCATATTCTGCCGAAGAAATCAGTTTAAGATTTTTTAACCGGTACAATAATGCCCGCCTGCTGCAACTGTAAAAGTGTTCAATGTATAAGATGGTTTTTAAGGAAATTTTTTTCTTTTCTATTTCTTCGTTGGGGATATTTTCTAAAAGTCCGTCTGTTGGTAGTAATAAATAGCTGGCAAATACATCTGCACGGTATTCATTTTTATCTGCATTTTTATCAAACTTACCTGTATTGCAAACCTGGCTTGTAAAATCTGTCTGCACAAAAAGATGATATAGCTCGTGGCAAATAGTAAAATGCTGCTTACCTAAAGATTGGTTGCTGTTTACGAGCATGAAACGATTGATGGTATTTGCTTTCAATGCCATGCCTGAAAAATTATCTGACAGTGGCGCAAAAACTGTAATTACATTTAATTTTTGTAAAAGGCTTTTTAAGCGGATGGAGTCTGCATTATTTAATCCATTATCCGAACGAAAGGCGATAGCAGCTTTTTCAAATATCAGGTCACTCATTACCAATCACTTTTTTCATACTCATATAATTGTGTACGATTTTTTTAAATTGGGCAATGCTTTGCAGATCCTGCGATTGCAATTCATCAGCTCTAAAAGCAAAAGCAATGTTAATGCTTCTGTTTTGTAAATCCTCTTCGTAAAAATCATATTCATTCATACAAAAAAGATTGGCTAGTTTGCTTAATTGAGCAGATGGAGCACTTCGTTGTCCTATTTCGTAAAAGCCAACCTGTTCTCTGGAAGTGCCTAAATATTGTGCAAGGGTTTCCTGCGTTAACCCAATTTTTTCCCTGAGGGTTTTAATATTTTGGCCAATAATGATGTTGGGATTGGTGGTTGTCATGTTACAGTTGATGTTACAAAAATAGAACCATTTGCTGTAAAAGCAAATTTTTGTAACAATATTTTAGCTTTTTTCAGTTAGTGTAGCCAGGCAATGCACTGTAACTGGTTAAAAAAGAAGCTGGTAGATAAAGAAAATGAACTATAAAAATTATTTGTTTTCTCCCCTACAATTTCTATTTTGTTACATGCAACGCCCTCACGCCATACCCATTTGGAAAAAAGCACCGTTCATCAGGTTGTTGCTGCCATTAATTGCCGGTATTGTATTGCAATGGTATCTGCAGTTTTCTTTACCGGCTATTGTTGCTGCATTAATTTGTTACAGCATTGCTTATATTTTGTTTTTACTATTTCCCATTGCCCTGCGGTTTAAAATGCAGGCCTTGCAGGGCCTGATGATACAATTGGGTTTAATTGCTTTGGGTGCATGGCTTACATGGCAGCAGGATGTTCGTCACCACTATAAATGGTATGGTAATTTTTATAAGGATAGCAATTATCTTGTTGTACGTATTGATGAACCACTGGTTGAAAAAAATAAATCTTTTAAAGCCGATGGC
>JAYSTT010000462.1:0-2713 GCA_043719495.1 Ferruginibacter sp.
TGTAAGAGAATCTCCTTTTATGTCATAGATATACCAATTGGGCTTAAGTGGGTCACTACAGGAAATAATCAATTTTTTCTGATCTGGAAATAAAGCAATGCCATTGGGTCGGAGAATAGAATCAACCAATAAAATTACCGTGCCATCTTTTTTTAATTTATATACCCCGTTAAAAGGAAATTCTTTTACAGGGGCTTTATCGCCTTGAGATTCTAATCCATATGGAGGGTCGGTAAAAAATAATTCCCCTTCTCTATTATATACGGCATCATTTGGACTGCTGAAACGTTTGCCATTAAACTTATCTGCAAGTGTTATAAATTTTGCCTCAGGCTTTTCCAATGGCGCATTCATTTTTGCCATTCTTCTATCGCCGTGCTGGCATAAAATTAAATTACCCTCATTATCTAATAAGAGACCATTACTACCCTCTTTTATACTAGCCTTTTCTTCACCGGTATATCCTGATGGGGTAAGATAAATTTCTTTACCTTTTTCTTCAGTCCATTTATAGATTGTATTAGCCGGTACATCAGAAAATAAAAGCATCTGCTGTTTCTCCACCCACAAACTACCTTCGCTCCATTTAAATTTTTTTGCAATTATTTCGGCTTTGGCATCTTTAGATACAATATTATTCAAAGCAGAATCGTAGCGTTCTACTGTTCCGGGTATTTCACTGTTATTACAACTTGTAATTGTTGCCAATATAAAAAAGATTGCAATAAGTTTCATACTTCAAAATTTTTATTAGTCAGTATATTATTATTCCAAAATCTTTACTTCAGTTCTTCTGTTTTGTGCTTTACCTGCGGCAGTTTTATTGGATGCGATTGGTTTACTCATACCATAACCTTTGGCCGTTACTCTTGATGGATCGATACCTTTAGTTAATAAATAGGCCCTTACGGTATTGGCCCTATCTAAAGACAGTTTTAGGTTCTTTGGCGCTTTACCTACATTATCAGTATGGCCACCCAGTTCAATCCGTTCATCATCTTTTCTGTTTAAATAAGCTACCAGTTCATCAATTACAACATATGCATCTGGTTGCAGGGTTGCCTTACCGGTTTCAAAATTACAATCTTCCAGTATAAAACTTTTAGCTGGCAAATGCTGTAATTCTACTACAAATGTATCTTTGTAACGAGCATTGTACCCTTTAAGAGCTGGTATTTCTAAAAAATTATAACTAGTAGAATCTTTAAATCCTAAAATAAACATTTCGTAGGTATCGCCTGTCGGAAGTCGTACAGAAAATTTTCCTACTTCATTTGTTAAACCCTGATATTCTTTACCATTAAGTTTACTCTTGAAAACTACAATTTCGTTATTTAAAACATTATTTTTAAAATCCGTTAAAGTAACATTAACCGGTGCATCTTTTGGGATGCTGGCATTTTGTACAGTACCATTTTGGCTAAATACAGCAGAAGGCAGCAGCAGGATTAACAGTAAATAAAAAAAGCTGTTTTTCATTTTATTTTGTTTGATCGGGTGACTAAAGATAAATAACTTCTTTAGGTTTTCAATTATTGTGCCAAGAGGGAGTTTTTTGTTTTAAGTTATTTTCCTGTCACCAGGGTTTGAAATGCTTCAAAATAATTACCCGCCTGGGCATGCGACATCCAGGCCTGTATATTTTCCCCGGCATACCAAAGCTTGGGAATGTATAGATAGGTCGACAGGCTTAGTAATATCTGTTTCGGACATAATTATAATTTTGAAGGGATCAATAGAAAACTTACCTCCTAGGAAACTAATTAAGCATCAGCAAAATATATGAGGAAAATAAACGGGAAGCTGACATAGTTCAATTAATAAAATGATTTCTGTCATATTATTGAATAATAATAGTATTGAATTTTTACAGGTTGAGGTTTCTTTAAAGAATATTAATTGTTGAACCCGATTCGTTACTGATTTTCTTAAAAATGGGTTAAGTTTCGATACTATCAGTTTGGATACCTCTTTCTGCAGGTATAAATATTTTTCTAATTCTGTTTAATTCTTCCAAATATTTACCCTACCTTCGCCGTCCCAAAATTGTTCTTAGTAGAATATTATTGACTTGGGAGTTACATTAAAACCGTAACGCTATCACCAAAAAAATTAAAACAATGGCAAAAGAAATTACCGGCTATGTTAAACTCCAATGTAAAGGAGGACAAGCCAATCCTGCACCTCCAATTGGGCCTGCTCTGGGTTCTAAGGGTGTAAACATCATGGAGTTCTGTAAGCAATTTAATGCAAGGACCCAGGATAAACCCGGAAAAGTACTTCCTGTACTAATCACCGTTTATGCTGATAAGTCTTTCGACTTTATCATTAAAACCCCACCTGCTCCTGTACAATTACTGGAGGCTGCAAAATTACAAAGTGGCAGTAAAGAACCTAACCGTGCCAAAGTAGGTAAGGTTACCTGGGCACAGGTAGAAGAAATAGCCAAAGACAAAATGGCCGACCTTAACGCCTTTACTTTAAACAGTGCCATGAGCATGATTGCCGGTACTGCACGCAGTATGGGATTAACTGTTGACGGAAAAGCCCCCTGGGAAAATTAATTATTAACCGAAAAATTTGTAAGAAATGATTACGAAAAAAAGAAAAGTTGCAAATACTAAGGTTGATATTAATAAAGCATATTCCCTTAAGGAAGCTTCAACTTTAGTAAAAGAAATTAACACCACAAAATTTGATAGTTCTGTTGATT
>JAYSTT010000463.1:0-2702 GCA_043719495.1 Ferruginibacter sp.
AATAATACAGTCCCAGCTTTTTTAAAATATTTTTTAACCCTTCTTTCAATAGTAAAAAGATTAAACACCTAATGATTCAGCTAATATTAAATCCTGCGGACGGGTAATTTTTATATTATTTTCCTCACCTTCTATTAAATTTACTTTTAGTCCAAAAGCTTCAACCACAGTGGCTTCATCGGTAAATTTATCCTTGAAGTCTATTTTAAATGCAGGCAACAATATATTGCTGTGAAATGTTTGTGGTGTTTGTACCAATTTAATACTGGTTCGGTCTATTGCAGTATTATCCTCCCCTTTAATAAGGCGAACACTATCCTTACTGTTAATTACAGGAATTGCAGAGCCATGCTCCAGTGCTGCATTAAAACAGCGTTTAATTAAATCAACAGTTACCAGGCATCTTACTGCATCATGTACAAATACAATACTTTCTTCTTCAATTAATTTAAGTCCATTTTGTACCGAATGAAATCTTGTTCTGCCTCCGGTAGTAATTTTTATTCGGTTGTAATTAAAAAATGCATCAATAATTTCCTGCCCTGCTGCAACATGCTCTTCGGGCAATACTAATATAACCTGCATATCCTCATACGATTTTAAAAAAGTATCAATAGTATAAAATAAAACAGGTTTGTTTTTTAATAATAAAAACTGTTTGGGAATGGTATTGTTCATCCTTGTGCCAATGCCGCCTGCCACAAGTACTGCAATTTTTTTCATTTTATTTTTGCTAAGATATGATATGGGGCTGTAATGTTGAGCAAAGATATGAAGTACAAGAGTGCGATGCCGAGCCGGCACACAAATCTTTCTCGGCACAGGCAGCCAATGAAGTTATTTAGAAATACAAATGTTGGGTACAAAAAAAGACCTCCTCCCTCCCGGTGCAACGGAACCTCAAAGGAGAGGGAACTGGAAGTAGTGGTTAAAATTAATCGTGGTAAATTTTTACATAATCATCCCTGTCACTGTTTCTCATACCACGGTACATGCCTGTGCTGTTTAAAACCATGGCAACATTTCCTGCTGCATCCACCCCAATCATTCCTCCTTCTCCATCCATTTTTGGCAATTTATTCATTACCACTTCGGTCATTGCCTCCTGCAAACCCATGCCTTTATACTCCATTAAACAACTTACATCATAAGCAGCTACCGCCCTGATAAACGGCTCTCCATGACCGGTACAACTTATGGCACAGGTATTATTATTGGCATAAGTGCCACAACCGATTAACGGACTATCTCCGATGCGGCCATACTTTTTATTTGTCATGCCACCGGTACTGGTTGCTGCGGCAATATTTCCATCAACATCACAGGCCACTGCACCAACTGTACCAAATTTTTTATCTTTAAATAATTCTTCCAATCCCTGGTGAGTATGGTCCAAAGAATAATTATCGCTGTCTCTTATTGCTTTCCATTGGTCGTACCTGAATTGAGAAAAGAAAAATTCATCGGGTTCTAATTTTATGCCTTGTTTTATTGCAAAATCATTAGCGCCTTTACCGCTTAAAAAAACATGATTGCTGTTTAGCATCACTTCGGCTGCAAGTTCTATTGGGTTGCGTACATTTCTTACGGCGGCAACAGCACCAGCAGATAAATCTTTTCCATTCATAATGGCAGCATCCATTTCCTGCACCCCTTTTTTTGTAAATACAGAACCCCGGCCTGCATTAAACATCAGGTTATCTTCTAAAATTACAATGGCTGCTTTTACTGCATTTACTGCAGTGCCACCTTCTTCTAATACAGCATAGCCTGCACTTAAAGATTCGTTTAGGCCTTTTAAATAAGCGGCTTCAAGTTCTGGCGTCATATCTTCCTTTAATATAGTTCCGGCGCCGCCGTGAATAGCAATGGATAACTTTTGCATACGTGTTAGTGGGTATTAAATGTTTGCTCAAAAGTATTTAAATTACTGCCACAAAACTTCTACAATTTTAAGCCAATGTTTAAACGCAAGCTAACAATAAGTGATTTCCTTTTAATACTTGTTAATCTGATTCCATTATACGGCGTTTGGTTTGAAGATTGGGATGCGAAACAGATTTTTCTGGTCTATTGCCTGGAAACGGTAATCATTGGAATTATTAATGTTGTTAAGATGGCCTGTATTACCGTTTTTGTAAGAAAAACAGACGTGTGGGAAAATGGGGGCAGTACCAGCATGCAAAGCGGATGGTTCTTTATTTTCTTTTTTATTATACACTATGGCTTTTTTGTTTTTGTACAAACACAAATATTTTTTGCTGCAAGTGGCATGTTGCCTACCGGATCATTGCTTACGAGATATTCAAAAATACCGGAATTATTAGACGATAATGGAAAACTGATGCTACTGATTTTTATAGCCTACTATACAGTGCAAAGTATATTTGGCTTTTTTAGTTCGGGAGTTTACAAAACAATTAGTTTAGGTAGGCAGATGTTTGAACCTTACCTGAGAATTTTTGTACAACAGTTTGTAGTAATATTGGGCAGCTTTTTTTTAACCTTTGGGGGAGGTAAAATTTTTATACTGATATTTATTATTGTTAAAATATTTTTTGAATTGTTTATTAATTTCGAAAGAATTTTAGCTGTTGCTGAAAAAAGACAACGACAGAAAGATGAAAAAAATAAAAAAAATTAACTTAATAACCTTATACACTCTTCCAGCAGCTTTTCTTTATCAATAGCTACTGTACCCA
>JAYSTT010000464.1:0-6556 GCA_043719495.1 Ferruginibacter sp.
ATTCAGTTGAACAATGGTAATAAACAATTAAAAACAATAGCTGAAAATTTTCTGCTGGAAGTTTATTTTTTAAGGGATGACGATATTCCGCAGTATGTATATGATGGCGTGGCCGATATTGGTATTGTTGGAGAAAACGTGTTACTGGAAAAAAGTAAAGATATTAATTTGATTTATCGC
The DNA here is from genome assembly GCA_043719495.1 of Ferruginibacter sp. Taxonomy (GTDB): domain Bacteria; phylum Bacteroidota; class Bacteroidia; order Chitinophagales; family Chitinophagaceae; genus Ferruginibacter. The sequence continues at coordinate 181 of JAYSTT010000464.1, forward strand.
CTTGGTTTTGGCAAATGCAAATTAAGCATTGCTGTACCCAAAGGCATGCAATACAATTCTATCGATGATTTGAAAGGATTGAAAATTGCAACAACCTATTCCAATATTCTGCAAAAATATTTAAGCGAGAAAAACAGCAATGCCGAAATACATGAGATCAGTGGTTCCGTGGAAATTGCACCGGGCATTGGTTTGGCAGATGCTATCTGCGATCTGGTAAGCAGTGGTAGCACTTTATTTACCAATGGCCTTAAAGAAGTGGAAGTGATCTTAAAGTCGGAAGCGGTATTAACTGCCAATAAAAATCTTTCTACAGATAATAAGGTAATACTGGAAAAATTATTATTACGTATCAATGCAGTTAAAACAGCAAAGAATAACAAGTACATTATTTTAAATGCACCCAATCATCAGTTACAAAATATTGAAAATATTTTACCAGGTATGAAAAGCCCAACAGTAACGCCACTGGCAACCGAAGGCTGGAGCAGTGTACAAAGCGTGGTAAACGAAAATGATTTTTGGGAAGTAATAGAAAAATTAAAGCAATTTGAAGCCGAAGGTATTTTAGTGATACCAATTGAAAAAATGATTGTGTAAAAGCCTCTCCGCCCCTAAAGGGGAACCGGGTGTGAGATAATTAAAAACAATGCTAAATTTTCATTCAGTCTAAATAATATATTGTTTGAAAAAATTATAAACTTTAAAACTAAGTTACCCTTTAGGTTCCTGTAAAGGAACGAACAGGGTTCCAGGGCATGCAAATTTTTATAAATCCGGAAAGAAATGAATGGCAGCAGTTATTGCAGCGCCCGGTTTTCGACACCAAAAAACTGGAAGGTACTGTTACGGCTATTTTAGAAGATGTAAAAAATGACGGCGATGCAGCAGTAAAAAAATATGCAGCACAATTTGATGCTGTGGAATTGAACGAGTTAAAAGTAAGTGCTGCAGAAATTGAAGAAGCTATTGCAATGGTTGATGATAATTTAAAAGCTGCCATAGCCATTGCAAAAAACAATATCAGCAAATTCCACGAAGCTCAAAAAGAAACTATTAAAAAAACAGAAACCACAAATGGGGTAATTTGCTGGAGAAAATCCGTTGCTATAGATATAGTTGGTTTATACATTCCTGGCGGGACAGCGCCTTTATTTTCAACCTTACTAATGCTGGGCATTCCTGCAATAATTGCAGGCTGTAAAGAAATTATTGTTTGTACCCCATCGGATAAAAACGGAAAAGTAAACCCAGTGGTTTTATATGTGGCGCAATTGATTGGTATAAAAAATATCTATAAAATTGGCGGTGTACAGGCCATTGGCGCTATGGCTTATAGCACGGAAACTGTTGCTAAAGTGTATAAAATATTTGGTCCGGGTAATCAGTATGTAACCTGTGCCAAACAATTAATTAATAAAGAAGGTGTGGCCATTGATATGCCTGCCGGCCCCAGCGAAGTGGCAGTATATGCAGATGAAACCAGTAATACTGCATTTGTAGCATCAGATCTTTTAAGCCAGGCTGAACATGGTGCAGACAGCCAGGTGATTTTAGTGGCTAGTTCATCTTCCATAATTGATGCAGTAAAAATTGAAATTGAAAAACAAATGTTTTTTTTATCCAGAAAAGATATTGCCACAAAAGCATTGGCGCATAGCCGGTTTATTGTTATGCAAAATGCAAATGTTGCTTTTGAATTATTAAATGAATATGCTCCGGAACATTTGATCATTGCATCAGATAATGCAGTAATGCTTTCAGAAAAAGTAATTAATGCAGGCAGTGTGTTTATGGGGCATTATTCACCGGAAAGTGCTGGTGATTATGCATCAGGCACCAATCATACTTTACCTACCAATGGTTTTGCAAAAGCATACAGCGGCGTATCGCTGGATAGTTTTGTAAAGAAAATCACCTTTCAGCAATTAAATAAAGCGGGGTTACAAAATATTGGTAATGCAGTTGAATTGATGGCTGCAGCCGAAGGATTGGATGGTCATAAAAATGCAGTTGCTATTCGGCTAAAACCCCTAACACCCTGAAGGGGGCTTAAAGCACTTCAATAATTTAAAGATGCTTTCAATTTTTAAAAATACAAGATTTAATTATGAATGACAATGCAAACAATAACACCTCTTCTAAAGCCCCCTTCGGGGGGTTGGGGGCATTAGTGCGCAATAATATTAAAACATTAAAGCCTTATTCCTCCGCAAGGCATGAGTTTACAGGAAAGGCTTCTGTGTTTTTGGATGCCAATGAAAATGCTTACGGCTCACCTGTTGCAGAAAATTACAACCGTTATCCCGATCCATTGCAATGGCAATTAAAATTTCAGCTCACAAAAATAAAAGGCGTTCCTGCAGAAAATATTTTCATTGGTAATGGCAGTGATGAAGTGATTGATTTAGCTTATCGTATTTTTTGTGAACCTCGAAAAGATAATGTGATCATTTGCCCGCCTACTTATGGCATGTACCAGGTAAGTGCTAATATTAATGATGTGGAGATTAAAAAAGTAAATCTTACCAAAGATTTTGAACTGGATGTGGAAGGTATTTTGAATGCAACAGACAGTAATACCAAATTGCTATTCATCTGTTCGCCCAATAACCCAACCGGCAATAATATGAACCGCAATGATGTGGAAGTATTGCTGAATAATTTTCCGGGTATTGTTATTATCGATGAAGCCTATATCAATTTCTCCAAGCAAAAAACGTTTATACAGGAGCTTACAGAGTATCCCAACTTAATTGTAATGCAAACTTTATCAAAAGCCTGGGGACTTGCAGCATTGCGGCTGGGACTATGTTTTGCATCCATGGATATAATTGATATTTTTAACAAAGTAAAACCGCCGTACAATATCAATGAAGCGTCACAGCAAATAGCATTGAATGTATTGCAGGAAACGGTGCTGGTGAATAAATGGATAAAAGAAGTGGTACATCAAAAAGAAGATATGGCCAATACACTGGTGCGATTGCCTTTTGTAAAAAAAGTATATCCAACGGATGCTAACTTTATATTAGTAAAAGTAACCAATGCAGATGCATTGTATCAATATCTGGCAGATAACGAAATTGTAGTTCGCAACAGAAATAAGGAAATAAGTTGTGAAAATTGTTTACGTATAACAATCGGTACACCACAGGAAAATATTTATTTATTATCTACATTAAAAAATTACAAAGGGTGAAAAAAATATTATTTATTGACAGAGATGGTACGCTGATAAAAGAAGCACCACCAACTTACCAGCTGGATTCATTTACCAAACTGGAGTTTTACCCCGACATGTTTTTATACATGCGTAAAATTGCTGCTGAATTAGATTATGAATTGGTAATGGTGACGAACCAGGATGGATTGGGAACAGCAAGTTTTCCCGAAGAAACTTTTTGGCCCGTGCATACTTTAGTTATGACAAGTTTACAAAATGAAGGGATCAACTTTAGCCAGGTTTGTATCGATAGAACTTTTCCAGATGAACATGCACCCACTCGTAAGCCCGGCACGGGAATGCTCACCAAATATTTAAATAACCCTGCTTATGATATTGCCAATTCCTTTGTAATCGGCGACAGGATTACTGATATTCAATTAGCAAAAAATTTAGGCTGTAAAGGTATCTGGATGAATATTGATGCTACACTGGGAGCGGCTGAAATAAAAGATGCTGTTACCGAATTAAGAAAAGAGGTGATTGCATTAGAATCGCCTCATTGGGTGGATATTTATAATTTTTTAAAACTGCCTCCAAGAAAAATTGTTCATCAGCGCAATACAAACGAAACAAAAATTACGGTTGAAGTTAATTTGGATGGCACCGGAAAATCAACCATTAAAACCGGGCTGGCGTTTTTTGATCACATGTTGGAACAGATTGCAAGGCATGGTAATATTGATTTAAATATTGAATGTAAAGGCGACCTGCATATTGATGAACATCACAGTATTGAAGATACCGGTATTGCTTTAGGCGAAGCTATTGCAAAAGCATTGGGAGATAAGAGAGGTATTGAACGCTATGGTTTTTTATTGCCCATGGATGATTGCCTGGCACAAGTGGCAATAGATTTTGGCGGCAGGAACTGGATTGTTTGGGATGCAGAATTTAAAAGAGAGAAAATAGGAGAGATGCCTACTGAAATGTTTTTTCACTTTTTTAAATCTTTTAGTGATGCATCAAAAAGCAATTTGAATATAAAGGCTGAAGGAGAGAATGAGCATCACAAAATTGAATCCATTTTCAAAGCTTTTGCAAAGTCAATAAAGATGGCAGCAAAGCGTGACATCAACAATAATGCATTGCCATCAACCAAAGGAGTACTATGATTGCGATAATAAAATACAATGCAGGCAATGTTCAAAGTGTGCAGTATGCATTGCAGCGCATAGGGGCAGAGTCTTTGGTAACTGATGATGAAGCATTAATTCGTAATGCATCAAAAGTGATCTTTCCCGGAGTGGGCCATGCCAATGCCGCAATGGAATATTTACGGGAAAGAGAACTGAATAAAGTTATCATTTCATTACAGCAACCCGTGCTGGGTATTTGTTTAGGCTTACAACTATTGTGCAATCACTCCGAAGAAGGTGATACGCAATGCATGGGTATATTTGATACCGGGGTAAAATTATTTGCCTCACCCACTTTAAAAATTCCACAAATTGGCTGGAATAATATTTATGATTATCGGTCGGTTTTATTTAACGGATTGAATGAGGATGCTTTTGTGTACACGGTGCATAGTTATTATGCAGCAATAAATAATGAAACCGTTGCAAAAACGGATTATGTTTTACCTTACAGTGCTGCACTGCAAAAAAATAATTTTTATGCCGTACAGTTTCATCCAGAAAAATCAGGAATGGTTGGAGAAATTATTTTAAAAAACTTTATACAACTACCATGATTATTATTCCGGCAATAGACATCATCGACGGAAAAGTGGTTCGCCTTACCAAGGGTGATTACGCTCAACAAAAAGTATATAATGAAAACCCTGTTGAAGTGGCCAAACAGTTTGAAGCTGCAGGCATACAGCGTTTGCATATTGTAGATTTGGATGGAGCAAAAGCAGGAAAAATTATTAACCTTAAAGTATTGGAACAAATTGCAACAGCAACCAGTTTAACTATTGATTTTGGCGGAGGGGTTAAAAATATTTCTGATGTAGGGGATATTTTTAATGCCGGAGCAGCAATGGTTACAGTGGGCAGCCTTGCTGTAAAACATCCCGAACTATTGGAAGAGTGGTTGATGGAATTTAGTGCTGAAAAGTTTTTGGTAGGCGCCGATGTGCTCGATGAAAAAATTAAGATCAGCGGCTGGCTGGAAGATGGCGGCATCAATATTTTTGATTTTATTGGTAAGATGATAAGCCTGGGTACAACCAATATTTTTTGTACCGATATTTCAAAAGATGGTGTGATGAAAGGCCCGTCGATTGAGTTGTATAAAAAAATAATGACAGAACATCCCGAGATACATTTGATTGCAAGCGGCGGAGTAAGTAATATGGAAGATGTAAAAGAATTAAAAGCTATTGGTTGCTCTGGTGTAATAATTGGAAAAGCTATTTACGAAGGAAAAGTGCCCCTAAATCCCCTGGAGGGAACTTTGGAAGAGTATACATATTATAGCTGATTTTAAATACTGAAGAGTACGAATGAAGAATAATTTTCAAAATAGCGAACTGTTAGCAAGTCCCCCTTCAGGGGGATTTAGGGGGTTAACCAAACGCATCATACCCTGCCTTGATATTAAAGATGGCAGAACCGTTAAAGGTATCAACTTCAAAAGCATCCGTGATGCAGGCGATCCTGTGGAGCTGGCCATTATATATTCTGAACAAGGGGCAGATGAACTGGTTTTTTTAGACATTACTGCAACGGTAGAAAAAAGAAAAACACTGGTGCAACTGGTTAAAAGAATTGCAGCCAATATCAATATTCCATTTACGGTAGGTGGTGGAATAAGTACAGTAGAAGATGTGGCGTTGCTGTTACAAAATGGTGCTGATAAAATTTCGGTGAACACGGCCGCATTTAAAACGCCTGATTTAATTGAAGAGTTTAGCAATGCATTTGGTAGTCAGTGTGTGGTGCTGGCCATTGATACCAAAAAAGAAGCGGATGGCGAATGGTATGTGTACTTAAATGGCGGACGCACCAAAACATTTACTAAAACAACCGACTGGGCAAAGCAAGCTGTTAATTTAGGTGTGGGAGAAATTTTATTAACCAGCATGAATAATGATGGCACCAAAAATGGGTTTGCTTTAGATATTACTGCAACATTAGCCAACAGTTTGCCTGTGCCGGTAATTGCAAGTGGCGGCGCAGGAACGGTAGAGCATTTTAAAGA
>JAYSTT010000465.1:0-15829 GCA_043719495.1 Ferruginibacter sp.
AATCAACCTCTCCTGTCATGTAATAAATACAATTGCCGGCCATAGTTACCCTTTCAGCATTTAATTGTTCGCACCATATTTCTCCACCACGTTTACTCAGTTGTAATGCATGCATTTTATTTTTACTTAACTTCTCACTCCAAAAAGGAATAAGTTGTGAGTGTGCCCAACCCCCCGGCTTCATCAATAAAACACCCAAAATCATTTAAATAGGTTTAAAATTGTTTTTTGTTCATTAGTTTTATACAACAACATCATTTTAATTTCTTTTGATTGGGGTAATTGTATGGCTAATCCATAAATTGTGCTAAAGATGATAAAGCGCTGCAGATTATTCAATCTTGTTTTACAGAGAGAAAAGTGGTTGGCATAGATTCTACAAAAAATTATCTGGGGGCTGGGCAGTTTTCACTGTATGAGCCAGCAAGAACCATTAGTATAATTACCATCTTGTTTCTCCTCTCTTTTCGTAAAAAATTAAATATTTTTTTACCAGGCAACCTGCACAATATAAACTTCGTTAAAAGTGGGTGAGTAGAAAATATCGTAAGTACAGGTATCTATTTTATCAAACTAAAAACTATTTAACTTTTATGAATTCATTTAAAAAAATCAGTTGCCTCCTTACCGCCTTTTTGCTAACGTCGCTGTTAATTATAAATGGTTGCGGCGATAAAGGCGGCGGCACTACCCCCCCGGCACCAAACCCTTGTGCAAGCAAAACCATTACGGTTGCTGGTACAGTTGTAAATGCTGTGGCGGGCTTATCAAATGGATCCATAACTGCAACAGGTGCAGGCAGCAGCAATTTTACTTATAGCCTTAATAGCGGCGCATTTCAGACTTCGGGTGGGTTTACAGGTTTAGCTGCTGGCACTTACACTGTTACCGCAAAAGATGCAGATGGTTGCACCGGCTCAAGCAGTTTTACAATAGTGGATCCCTGCACTGCTAAAAACATAACTGTTACAGGCACAACTGTAAATGCAGGTGTTGGTCTATCCAACGGATCTATAACAGCAACAGCTGCCAACAGTACAGGTTTTACTTATCAATTAAATGCTGGTGCTTTTCAAGCTTCGGGCACATTTACAGCATTGGCCGTTGGTAATTATACCGTTACTGCAAAAGATGCAGATGGTTGTACCAAGAGTCAAAGTTTTACAGTAAATGATATTTGTACTGCTAAAACAATTGCCATTACTGCAACTATTGTAAATGCAGGTACAGGTGTATCAAATGGATCAATAGCAGCAACTGCAAGTGGCAGCACAGGTTTTACTTATCAACTTAACAGTGGTGCATTTCAGGCATCGGGTACATTTACGGGATTAGCAATAGGCAATTATAATATTACTGCAAAAGATTTAGATGGCTGCACAAAAACACAAAGCTTTGCAGTAGCCGATATCTGTACTGCAAAAACTATAACTGTAAGTGCTACTATAGTAAATGCAGGCCCATCGGCGGGGGCAACTAATGGTTCACTAACGGCAACAGCAAGTGGCAGTACAGGTTTTACTTATCAACTTAACAGTGGTGCATTTCAGGCATCGGGTGCATTTAGTGCATTGGCCGCAGGTGCTTATAATATTACAGCAAAAGATCTAGATGGTTGTTTAAAAACACAAAGTTTTACAATAATTTTAGACCCCTGCTTTGGCAAAACATTAACCATTAATGCTGCAACAACTGCATCGGATAAATGTGCATCAACCGGTACTATTACCATTACTGCAACAGGCGGCACAGGTTTTACTTATCAACTAAACACAGGTACATTTCAAGCTTCAAATATGTTTACCGGCCTTGCTGTAAACACTTATAATATTGCTGCTAAAGATGCTGATGGTTGTATTAAAACAGGCACTGCATCTGTTACACAAGCTGCTGCCGGTACAACTTTTTCCAATGTAAAATCTGTATTGCAAACCAACTGTGCATTAAGCGGTTGCCATGCAGGTGCCAGCCCAACAGGCGGTTTAAATTTTACATTAGATTGTACCATTGTAAGCAGTTGGGACCGTATTAAAGCAAGGGCTGTTGATGCGCCTACTACAATGCCACCATCGCCAAATGCACAATTATCTACACCCGATAAACAAAAAATATTAGACTGGATTGCTGCAGGGCACAAGTTTACGGACTAAATTTTTTATTAATTATTTATACACAGGTGCCGTACAATTACGGCACTTTTTATTTTGCATCAAACCACAATTTTTTTTCATTATTCCAGTCGCCATTATAATTAATGGTAAGTTCCTTTCCCTGTTCTATTGTTTTCACAGTTTTAATAGATATCATTTCTTCATCAAAATCCATAAAATATTCACAGTTGCTTTTATAACTATGATTATAAATTGGTATCAAACCAAGCGCCATACAACATCGATCATTATCCTTTCCCCATTCAAAAATATAATCGTGCAGTAAAGTTTTATCTAAATGAATACGGTCGTTTGCACTTAGTACAATTACGGGGGAAATTTCAATTACAATTCCTGCCGGGATTCTTTCTTTGGTATAAACACCCCGGCCTGTATTTTCAGTATTAGCAATATATAAATATGGTTTTAGCATAACAATTGGTTAAGTTTAAATGGTTTAAATTGCAAAAACTTATAACAACAAAATTAATAACAAAGTACCGATGCCACCAGTGTTTAAAGAAATATCAATTCAAGAGAAATTTGATGAAGTAATTGCTTCGGAGAATAAGCTGTTGATACAGGATTTTTTGAATAATCAAAATATAAGCGATGTTGCAGAACTTATTTATAATAATGAAGAATTTGAAACGCCAATAATTTCTCATCTTTCTATACACCGTGCGGCCAGTGTATTTAAAATTTTAGAACTCCCTACTCAAAAAAGAATCATAAAAAATTTGCCTGCTTTTAAAACAGCTGAACTTTTAAATGAATTGCCACCGGACGACCGGACTGCTTTTTTAAGTGAACTGCCCAGTAATGCCGTGAGGGAATTAGTAAAAACGCTGAACCCCGCCGAAAGAAAAATAACACTTTCCCTTTTAGGATATCCTGAAAATAGTGTGGGCAGATTAATGACACCGGATTATGTTTATGTTTATGAACAGGACAGTGTGGAAGATGTATTTAACACCATTCGTCGTTATGCCAAAAGCAGTGAAACCATTGATGTATTGTATGTAATAAATGATAAAGGAGAATTGCTGGATGATATCAGAATAAAAGATTTCATTATGGCAGCTCCAGAAAAAAAAGTAAGTGATTTAATGGATGGCCGGTTTATCTCACTTCATGCAGAAGATGACCAGGAAGTAGCCAGCGAAGTATTTAAAATGAACAACAGGGTGGCGCTGCCGGTAGTAAGTAAAAGCAATACGCTTTTGGGCATTGTTACTATTGATGATGTACTTTGGGTGGCAGAAGAAGAATACAGTGAGGATATGCAAAAGATTGGAGGTACACAAGCATTGGATGAACCCTATCTGGAGATGCCTTTATTTAAATTATTCAAAAAGAGAATTGGATGGCTCGTTGTTTTGTTTTTGGGAGAAATGTTAACCGCAACTGCAATGGGATATTTTGAAGGGGAAATTCAAAAATTTGTTGTACTGGCTCTATTTATTCCACTTATTATTTCTTCGGGAGGCAATACTGGTTCACAGGCATCCACTTTAATAATACAGGCAATGGCTATTGGCGAAATAACATTAGCAAATTGGTGGAAGGTAATAAGGAGAGAATTGATACAAGGCTTAATGCTAGGTTTTGTATTGGGATTAATTGGTTTTTTTAGAGTACTAATCTGGGCAAAAATTGCTCCGGGTGTATATGGAAATTACGAAGTAAGAGTTGCATTTACAGTTGGATTTGCCTTATTGGGAGTAGTATTATGGGGTACGCTTAGTGGATCCATGTTACCAATGGTACTAAAAAAACTTGGAGCAGATCCTGCAGTATCTTCTGCACCATTTGTTGCAACACTGGTTGATGTTACAGGATTAATAATTTATTTTTCTGTGGCGTATTTATTTTTGCAGGGCATTTTATTATAACTACTGCATAGTTGCAGGTGAGGCCGATGGCGCCCCATATTTCCCCAACTTTACCTTGGCTTTATACGAACTAAATAAAAAAGGCCTTCGGTAATATACTTTGTACAAATTATCAAACTCCGTATCAGTAATATTAGCTTGAGGGTAATTTATTAAACCTGCTTTTTTAATATAATCTGGCACTGTATTACTGTGCCCTATAATTAAAATGGTTTTGTTGAAATCGCCATGTGCCGCAATTTTATTAAAAAGATCAATACCGTTTTCATCAGCATTGTAGTGCACGGTATCTATACCTAATTGTAACCGCATACTATCTGCCGTAATTTGTGTACGTTTAAACTGCGTTACATAAATACGTTGTACTTTTTTATCTTTTAAGGTGCGCATTAAATCTCCGGCCCTTTTTTTTCCGTTTTCAGTTAGTGCAGGATCGTTACCGGCTTCTTTTTCGGCATGCCGTACAAAGTATAAATTTGTTTTTGCAGATACCCCATTGGGTATTTGTGCAGTAACGGAATTTTGAATAAATACCAGCATCAAAGCCCAGATTAAAATCTTCATAATAAAATATTTATTTCCTAATTTAGGTCAATTAATTGGAATACCTGAATTAGCTATATATCAAGTACCGTTAATGGTACAAATTTGCTAATTTGCAGCAAAATTAATAAATCCCCTACGCTGTAATTATAGATGAATAAAGAGTTGCAGTTGAAGAGTGCGACGCCAATAAAGATTGGCTTTGTTCTATTGCAGGGTTCAAAAAAATTAAAACATAATCTTCCCCCTCTTCCTCCTTTAGCGGATTGGGACAATAAAAATTTTTATTTATGTGTGGAATTGTAGGTTATACGGGCCCGCGTGAGGCATATCCAATTGTTATTACCGGATTAAAACGTTTGGAGTACCGCGGCTATGACAGTACCGGCGTTGCACTATTAAACGGTGGATTGAAAGTATATAAAAAGAAAGGCCGTGTTACCGATTTGGAAGAGAGTATTATTGGCAAAGACCTTCACTCTAATATTGGCATAGGACATACCCGTTGGGCCACACATGGCGAACCAAGCGACAGAAATGCCCATCCACATACTTCAAAAAGCGGTAAGCTTGCTATGATTCATAATGGTATTATTGAAAATTATGCACAAATAAAAAAAGAATTATCTAACAAAGGCTATTCCTTTACCAGCGATACTGATACGGAAGTTTTATTGAATTTTATTGAAGACATAAAAAAAAATAATGACTGCAATTTGGAAGAAGCAGTAAGAGTTGCGCTAAAAAGAATTACCGGAGCTTACTGTATTTTGTTAATTGATGAGGACGATCCTCAAACAATAATTGCTGCAAGAAAAGGCAGCCCGTTAGTAATTGGCGTAGGCAAGGGCGAACATTTTTTGGGCAGTGATGCCAGCCCAATGCTGGAGTATACCAAGGAAGTGGTTTATGTAAACGATTACGAGCTGGCCATTGTAAAACCGGATGAATTAATTCTTAAAAATCTGGGTAATGAAAAAATAACACCGTTTATTACTAAACTGGATATGGAACTGGCAGCCATTGAAAAAGGCGGCTACGACCATTTTATGCTGAAAGAAATTTTTGAACAACCCTCCACCATTCATGATTGTTTAAGAGGAAGATTAGATGCGTTGGCTGGAACTATTACCATGAGTGGCGTGATGAATAATATTGAACATTTTAAAAATGCCAGCCGTATTATAATAGTAGCCTGTGGCACCAGCTGGCATGCGGCTTTATTAGCTGAATATGTAATTGAAGAATTATGCCGCACACCTGTAGAAGTGGAATATGCCAGCGAATTCCGTTACCGCAACCCCATCATCAATAAAGGCGATATTATTATTGCAATAAGCCAAAGTGGCGAAACAGCAGATACTTTAGTTGCTATTGAAAGAGCAAAAGAAAATGGTGCCATAATCTTTGGAATTGTAAATGTAGTAGGCTCATCCATTGCCCGGATAAGTGACGGTGGTGCTTACACCCATGCAGGGCCGGAAATTGGTGTTGCTTCAACCAAGGCTTTTAGCGGACAACTGGCGGTATTGATGATGATGGCATTAAAAATTGCAAAAGAAAAAGGAACCATCAGTAATGAGCGGTATAATAATTTGTTGCTGGAACTGGATGCAGTACCGGAAAAAGTGGAAGCTATATTAAAAAGTGCGGACCTTATTAAAGCTATTGCTGAAAAATATAAAGGATCAACCGACGCCTTATTTTTAGGAAGGGGTTATAATTTCCCCATAGCATTGGAAGGTGCATTAAAACTTAAAGAAATTTCTTATATACATGCCGAAGGTTATCCTGCTGCTGAAATGAAACATGGCCCGATTGCATTAGTGGATGAAAACCTGCCGGTAATTTTTGTTGCTACAAAAGACAGCTACCACGAAAAAATTGTAAGCAACATACAGGAAATAAAAGCCCGTAAAGGAAAAGTAATTGCCATTATTACTGAAGGCGATGAAGTTATTCCCGGCCTGGCTGATGATGTATTTTATGTTCCGGCAGCTGATGAAATTATAGCGCCTATGCTAAGCACTATTCCATTACAACTATTAAGCTATTATGTAGGAATTGCAAAAGGAGTGGATGTAGATAAACCCAGGAATTTAGCGAAGAGTGTAACGGTTGAATAGTTGATAATGCTGTAATTAATAATGAATAATGTTTCAAATCAGTTAGCTCTTTTTGTTTTGCCGGGATATGCTTAACTTGAAACATCAAATTTTATTTTAACTATTGCTATGTCAACACTAAAATGACAAACCTCACAGGTTTATAAAAGCAAGTTTGCATTATGGAAACCGTTATAAAACCTGTGAGGTTTATACGCTGCTTTAAAGTTGACACGACAATGGTAATTTCTAAGTAAGTAGCAAATTGAACAAATTATTAATTATTCATTCCCTTCATGAACATCATTCAAAAACATCCGGTCAATAAACTCGGTTACAATTTTGTAGAAAAAAGATTTATCCCAAAGGGTAAAGACGAATATCATTTACGTAATACTCAAAACAGAAATGGAATTGTTTACCGTAAACTCACCGCCCTTGAAATAGAAGTATTGGTAAGAAACAGAAATACATCTGACGACTGGAATAATATTTTTGTATCCAAATCCTTCAGCCCCGAGCTGGTAAAAAACTGTAAATTTTTCGGGTTGGTTAAAATAGGAAAACTGGAATCGCTTTACCTGGAATTTCATAATTTAAGAATGGCAGTTGGGTTATATAACAGTACAATAATAAGCTGCGATTTTGGTAATAACGTTTGTGTTGATAATGTGAATTACCTGAGTCATTATATTATTGGTAACGAAGTAATGATTGCCAACGTAAATGAACTGGCCTGTACTGACCATGCAAAATTTGGCAATGGTATAATTAAAGAGGGAGAAGAAGAATCAGTAAGGGTATGGATGGAACTATGCAATGAAAACGGTGGCAGAAGCGTATTGCCATTTAATGGTATGCTGCCCGGCGATGCTTATTTGTGGAGTAAATACAGGGATGATGATGCTTTATTAAATAAGTTTAAAGAATTTACAGAAAAACTATTTGATAAACACAGAGGGTATTATGGAAAAATTGGCGACCGTACCGTTATAAAAAATTGTAAGATCATTAAAGATGTATGGGTGGGTACTGATGCTTATTTTAAAGGCGCCAATAAATTAAAAAATATTACTGTTAACAGCGATGAAAACCGCACTTCGCAAATTGGTGAGGGCTGCGAAATAGTAAATGGCATTGTTGGTTATGGATGCCGTATATTTTATGGTGCAAAAGCAGTGCGTTTTGTAATGTCATCGCACTCACAACTAAAATATGGCGCAAGGTTAATCAATTCTTACCTGGGTAATAATTCCACCATTTCCTGCTGCGAAGTTTTGAATTCACTAATATTTCCTGCACACGAACAGCATCATAACAATTCTTTTTTATGTGCTGCGGTAGTAATGGGTCAAAGTAATATGGCTGCCGGGGCTACTATTGGCAGTAACCATAACAGCCGTGCGGCTGATGGCGAAATTGTTGCAGGCCGTGGGTTCTGGCCGGGGCTTTGTGTAAGTTTAAAACACAATTCAAAATTTGCATCATTTAGTATAATAGCAAAAGGAGATTTTCCGGCTGAGCTTAATATTCCTGTACCTTTTAGTTTAATAAGCAATGATGTGGCTAACGATACACTGCAGGTGATGCCTGCCTACTGGTTTATGTACAACATGTATGCACTGGCACGCAATGCTCAAAAATATGTTGACAGAGACCGTAGAACAGAAAAAATTCAGCATATAGAATACGATTTTTTAGCGCCCGATACTATTAATGAAATATTTGATGCATTAAAAATACTGGAAAAATTAAAACCAGATACTGAAGGCAACGCTGAAATTACCGGGTGGGAAAATACTACCCGTAAAACTAAAATATTAAAAGTACCGCAGGCTGTTTTAATATATAAAGAGCTTATCAGGTATTACGGCAGCAGGGAATTACTATTTCATTTTCAGAAAAATAAATTTATCAATTTTGAAGAACTGAAAAAAACACTTTCCGCTAAAATACAACGCAGCCAATGGCTGAATGTTGGCGGGCAACTAATAGAAAAAACTGCTGTTGAAAATTTAAAACGTAATATAAAATCAGGCAAAGTAAAAAGCTGGAGTGAAGTGCATAATTTTTATCGGCAGCAGGGAGTGGCGTATACAACCGACAAATTAAATTATAGTTATACTGCTTTGCTGGAAATTTTAAATATTACTCCCAAACAATTTACTCCTGCTCTTTTTAAACAATTGCTGCAGCAGGCCATTGATACAAAAGAATGGATGTGCAAAGGAATATTTGATTCCAGGGCTAAAGATTACAGCAACTCCTTTAAAAAAATGGTGTACGATACCAATGAAGAAATGAATAAAGTGGTGGGAAGATTAGAAGACAATAGTTTTATACAACAGCAATTGGGGGAGCTGGATGAGTTGAAAAAACAGGTGCAGGGGGTGGTGAGGAAGATGAAATTGTAAACTGCATTGTCTATGTAAATTCATACAGCTATATAACGGGTAAAATAACAAGACAATCTTCTGATTTGCCCATTATTGAGCCATCACCTTTAGCATATCCACCAACTTATATGCTGGATACTGCAATAATTGACCTTAATCAAAATCCCGTTACTACGGTTAACTATGTTTCTTACAATAACAATACATCTTTTTTTAAGGACCATAATATTATTATTAATTACGACAATAAGCCGAGCCCTTATTATAAGTTGAATATTTTTAAATCTTCTTTACCAATACCTGCTTTAGATCAAACTTTCTTTTTAAATTATGCAGGAAGAAATAATTATGTTACTTATGCTACTGGTGGCTCAACTGTGAATTATACCAATATTTATTTTAGTAATGGCTATATTAAAAAAACAAGTTATCCTTCAGATATTAATCCAACCTTTACAGACGGCTATATTTATACTTATAAAGCTTTGTGATGGCGAAGGATATCCATTTGAAATATTGACAACCTCTTTAGGTCTAAAATAAGTTTATATAAAAAGCAAAAATACCGGGACCTAATATTTCTTTCTCTGTCCTAAATAATCTTTGCCGGTATATTCAAATAATTGTTTCATTTTGACATCAGAGACTTTTTGATTAAAAAAGTCGTCATATTTCATTCCTTCAGTTTGAAGTATTTTTTTATCAACAGCTGGATTACTGTAGGGAACTGAAGTAAAACCATAACTACCAGCTATAAATATTCTTAATGCAGACTTGATTGGGAAAATACCTTGTATCGCTACAGTATTAGAAGCTAAAACATCAACACTCATAGCAATATTGCCTTGGTTATCTATAACTTCAAAACCAGTTTTATCATAGTTAAACTTTCCTGCATAGTTTTTATTAAGATGCCATTTATTGTTTTCAATCTCAGCTATTAAATTATCATTAATATCGTACACTTTTGTGCTAATTAATAGTTTATCATTTTGTATTCCTATTTTAAAAGGCCGCACTTTCCCTATTAGTATGTTTGCATCATCTAGATGCCCTCCACCTAACATAAAAACTAGCTTTTCATTAGCAATCGATTTAAACTTTAACTCAAGTTCTCCAGCACTTGCATTTTTTGCATATTCTTTATCTGCTTTAATGTCCATGCTCTCAATAATTTGTTTGGTTTGGGCTGATAATTTATTAACCTTTTCAATGAGTAAATTTGAATTAACGGTTAAGGTTTCAATACGATTAGTTACTTGTAGGTTTACTTTTTGAAGATCTTTGATTTTATTACCTAATTCTACATTCGTTTCTCCCAAATTATTACTTATTTCTCCTAACCTTAAAATTTGATTTTTTTGAGTTTGATCTTGTACTGAAGAATAATAAGCTGCAAAAACTGAAAGTGTTGAAGCAATCGTTATTACAAGCCCACAAACCATTATTATAATCGTTGCATTTTGCTTAATGAATGCCATCATAGTTACAGTAATTTAGTTTGAGTTTAGAGATTATCATGTCCTAAATTAACCACATTTTTCGAATTACTAAGAAAGTAAAAAATAGTAAGCTGCTTGATGATTCCTCAACAAAAAATTCATTAATGCCCAATAAAGTTTTAATACTCAGCATAGCCCTGATTGAACAAATAAAATACAAAGCTGTTATTTAAGTGTTTAGCCTATTACTTTTATTTACCTTTTAGATATTGCTCGGCAGTCATTACAGCAATTTCAGCAGTTTTATAATCTTTTAAATTTCTGGTTAAAATAATTTGCAGGTTATTCTCAATTGCTGCAAAGTATTTTATGCCGTCTTCAAAATCTTTAAAGTTGGATGATAAGGCTAAGTCTAATACTTTATCATTTACAGGCAACACGGTTACTAATGTTTTAAACTTAAGAAGTAGTTTTCTTGCTTGTGCAGCGGAGTATTGTTTTGATAAAATATAATTAAGGTTGCCAAATGTAAGGGAAGAAACAAATATTTTTATCTCATTTTTGTCAGCCATCGAAAATAAATTGGCAGCATAAATATAAAAAGGCTCCCGGCAACTTAATAAATCTAAAATAATATCAGTATCAACAAATACTTTTTCCATTTATTTGTATTTACCTGTTAAGTAATCAGCGTAGCCTTTTTTATGCTCATCACTTTTGGGGATATCAATTATCCCCGAAAGGCTTTTTACCAAGGGTGTAATTTTATTTTTACTTTCGGGTTCATTTGTAATTTTTTGAAGATAATTTTCTATCAATTTAGAAATACTGGTTCTGCGTACTTTAGCATAATCTTTTGCTTTTTCAATTACATCTCCTTTTAATTTGAGCGTTAATTTATTATTCATATTATAAATATTTACGTATAAAAATACTATAATTATACGTACATTAATAATTTATTTTATTGCAAAAAAAGAGGTCACCCTATTATTCATGCTTCAAAAAATTACAACCTTGTTTGCAAACTAATTACCATTTCATTTTTCCAACTAATAAAATCGCCGGCAATAATATGTTTACGGGCCTGGGTAACCAGCCATAAATAAAATGCCAGGTTGTGTACACTTGCAATGGTGAGGCCCAAAAATTCTTTGGCCTTCATTAAATGGCGCAGGTAAGCTTTGCTGTAAAAATTACTTACCGGGCAATCGATACCATCATCAATAACCGAAAAATCTTTTTCCCATTTTTTGTTATCAATATTAATAACACCCTGCGAAGTAAACAACATCGCATTGCGGCCATTACGGGTGGGCATTACGCAATCAAACATATCTATACCTAAAGCAATACTTTCCAAAATATTCCATGGTGTACCTACGCCCATTAAATAACGGGGTTTATTGGCAGGTAAAATATCGCAGCATAGCCCGGTGTATTCGTACATCATTTCTAATGGTTCGCCAACACTTAATCCACCAATGGCATTGCCCGTTGCATTTTGCGATGCAATAAATTGGGCAGATGCAGTACGTAAATCTTTATAAGTGCTGCCCTGCACTATAGGAAATAAATTTTGTGTGTAACCGTATTTATCTTTTGTGCTGTTGAAACGATTAAAACATCTTTGCAGCCAGCGGTGCGTTAACTCCATAGAATCTTTTGCATATTTATAATCGCTGGGGTAAGGCGGGCATTCGTCAAACGCCATAATAATATCGCCGCCAATAATGCGCTGAATATCCATTACGCTTTCGGGCGTAAATAAATGTTTGCTGCCATCAATATGGCTTTGAAATAAGGCGCCTTCTTCGGTAAGTTTTCTGTTGTTGGCTAAAGAAAAAACCTGGTAGCCACCACTGTCGGTTAAAATGGGGTTATCCCATCCATTAAATTTATGCAGGCCACCGGCCGCTTCTAAAACTTCCAGCCCCGGACGTAAATACAAATGATAAGTATTTCCAAGAATTATCTGTGCCTTTACCTCATCATGCAATTGCTGTTGTGTTACTGCTTTTACGCTACCTACTGTACCAACCGGCATAAAAATGGGTGTTAGAATTTCGCCATGGTCGGTAGTTATTGTGCCTGCCCTTGCTTTGGTTTGAGTGTCGGTATGTTGTAAATTAAATTGTAATGCTGCCATAAATTAAGAAATTGAGCCTCGGATTACACAGATTTTCACGGAAAGAAGAAAATAATTTGTGTTAATCCTTGTAATCCGTGGCTATAAAACGTTTTTTAGATAATTAGTATTTACTGTTATTTTTGCCACATGAATTTTACCCACTGGTGGCAATTAGTTTTTTATGCTTTTTGTTTCATCACCCTGATACAGCTTTTTTACTACGGTTTCTTTTTTGTTCGTTTGGCTTTTTATAAACCAAAACTAAAAGCTACATCACAAACGCAGCCTGTTTCGGTAATCATTTGCTCCAGGGATGAAGCGGCAAATTTAGCGAAAAATCTTCCGGGTTCACTCGTTCAGCGATATAGAACCACACATGAAGTAATTGTGGTGAATGATAATTCATTTGACGACAGTAAATATTTGCTGGAAGAATTTCAGAAAACATTTAAGCAACTGCATGTAGTGGAGCTTAAACAGGAAGCTAAATTTATTCCCGGAAAAAAATTCCCGTTGAGTGTGGGCATTAAAACCGCCAAATACGAAGTAGTGTTATTAACCGATGCTGATTGTGTACCAGCCAGCGAATTATGGATTGATAAAATGCAGCAAACTTATGACGAGGGCACCGAAATTGTTTTGGGCTACGGAGCCTATCATAAAAAAGGCGGAATACTTAATAAATTAATCCGCTGGGAAACTTTTCACACTGCTATTCAATATCTTTCTTACGCAATTGCGGGTAAACCCTATATGGGTGTAGGGCGAAACCTGAGTTACAAAAAAACCGTTTTTTTCAGGCACAAGGGTTTTACTGCACACAATAATATTGCCAGTGGCGATGATGATCTTTTTATTAAAACTGCTGCCACACCAATCAATACTAAAATTAATATTGATGCCGATACTTTTACATTAAGTGAGCCCGCTAAAACATTTGGCCAGTGGCTTAAACAAAAAACCCGCCATTACAGTACAGCTAAATATTACAAAACACTGCATAAATTTTTATTAGGATTATATTCTTTTTCGCATTTTTTATTTTACCCGTTGCTGGTTGCAAGCATTTTATTTTATGGCTTGCAATATGCATTGCTGGTATTTGGCATCCGGTTTATTGTGCAAGCCGTAGTTTTTTATCTATGCTTGAAAAAGTTAAACGAAAAAGATTTGTACCCGTGGTTTTTGTTTTTGGATGTGTGGATGTTTTTTTACTATATTATTTTTTCGGTATCGCTAATTAAAAAGCCGGGGAGAAAGTGGTAAAACCCAAAACCCCCTCTATCTCCCCCTGAAGGGGGAATTAGAGAAGATATTAACGGAGATAATAATTATGTTTTATAAATAATTTTATTTTTTTAGATTTTGTTTTTATGGAAATGATTCAAAAATATTTTAGTGGCTTTAATGAAACGCAGCTTAACCAATTTGCAGCGCTTAAAGATTTATATATTGAATGGAATGAAAAGATAAATGTGGTTAGCCGAAAGGATATGGATAATTTTTATGAACATCACGTTTTACACTCTTTAGCTATTACCACACAATTTGAATTTATAAAAGGTATGCAGGCTATGGACCTGGGTTGCGGTGGTGGATTTCCGGGCATTCCACTGGCCATATTTTATCCGGATACAGCTTTTCATTTAGTGGACAGTATTAATAAAAAATTAAAAGTAGTTGCAGCAATTGCTGCAGCAATTGACCTGCAAAATATAACCACCCAACATACCAGGGCCGAAGATATTACAAATAGAAAATTTGATGTAGTGGTTAGCCGTGCGGTTGCGCCACTAAAGGATTTATGGCATTGGAGCAAACCCCTGTTGCAAAAAAATAAAAACATACAATATGGCGTAAATACACCCAATGGTTTAATATGCCTTAAAGGTGGCGACCTTACCCAGGAAATCTTTGAAAGCGGTTGCAAACCAATGGTATGGGAAATTGATAAAATATTTCCGCATGATTTTTTTAAGGAAAAATTTTTATTATATAGCAGCTTTAAATAATAATAACCACTTTAGGGTATTGTGAATATGAATTATTTAAACAAATTTTGCATTTAATATGAAGATACCTGTTGCAATAGTTGAAGATAACTATGATATACGTTCAGCACTTGAGCAAATTATTGAAATGAGTGATTGCTGCTCACTGGCAGGTTCTTGTATAAATGGAGAAGAGGCTATTTTAAAGCTTACCTCAATGAAACCCAAAGTTGTGTTGATGGATATCAGCCTTGGTGGTATTAGTGGTATTGAAGTGGTAAGGCAATTAAAAACCACACATCCTGAAATATTATTTATGATGTGTACCATTTACGAAGATGATGAACAGATATTTGAAGCATTAAGTGCAGGTGCAAGCGGATATATTTTAAAAAAGACCCCTCCTGCTAAATTACTGGAGGGTATCCAGGAATTAATGGACGGCGGCTCACCAATGAGCAGCCAGATTGCAAGGAAAGTGGTTGCAGCTTTTCAAAATAAAAAATTAGAAAAGGCACACACAGAACCGGATCATCCCGATCTTGATATTTTATCAAAAAGGGAAAAAGAAATATTAGAGATGTTATCAAAAGGCTTGCTGTACAAAGAAATTGCCGATAGCAGTTTTATTAGTGTAGAAACAGTGCGCAAGCATGTATACCATATTTACGAAAAATTACACGTTGGCAACCGTGTGGAAGCGGTAAACAGATTTTTTGGCAGGTAAATATTATTATATCAATCAAGCACAAATATAATAAGCCCCGGAAAGTTCCGGGGTTTATTATTCACAGGGTTTTATTTTTAAAATTTATCAGGCTGGCATGTAAAAAGCTAAACGTAAAACAACTTTGCAAGAATTTCATCCCCGGTCTTAACCACAAATGAAATTCAGTTTGGTATCATAAAAATTTCCAAAACCAAAAATCAGTTTGCGGGGTGTTGCCAATAGGGAAATCGTGTGTATGGCCCGAGTTAATGAACCCATATTTTTGGTAAAATTTTTGTGCTCTTAAGTTATGCTCCCATACACCCAGCCAGATAACTTTAAAATTTTCTTTTTCAGAAAAATCAATCATAAAATCCATAAGCTTTTGTGCAACAGCATTACCGTGATATTCTTTTAACACATAGATACGTTTTAATTCCATCGCCTTCCATTGCTGCATAAAGGGA
>JAYSTT010000466.1:0-2694 GCA_043719495.1 Ferruginibacter sp.
TAAGCAGCCATGGCATACTGAGTATTGCCATTTGAAGTTTTGAATATTCAGATTAAAGTGCTAATTATCCAACGCACTACATGCTTACACTTACAAAGATCTATGCTGTCAAAACCGGTCAGCCCCCGTTTTTCAATTGGCAATATGCAAAAAAGCAATATGCAATTTAACTGCAAATTTACGAAAAGTATTTAGTTATGGTTATAAAAGTACATTTGCAATATTTTAATTAACAAAACTAGAAATGCAGCTCGATATTTTTTACGCCGAAAGAATTGAACTACTTACTGCACAATACCAAAAATTATTAAAAAGAAAATCATTGTTTGGCTGGTTGCGTTTTGCTGTTGTGATAGTTATTGGTTTAGCCATTTATTTTTTACTGCCTGCTGGGCTGGGCTATGTTTTAACCGCCACACTCCTGCTGTTTATTTTATTTACAAGATTAATTTTTATCGATTTAAAAAACAAAGCGGCAATAAAGCATACGCAGCTCTT
The DNA here is from genome assembly GCA_043719495.1 of Ferruginibacter sp. Classification (GTDB taxonomy): domain Bacteria; phylum Bacteroidota; class Bacteroidia; order Chitinophagales; family Chitinophagaceae; genus Ferruginibacter. Next base: position 499 of record JAYSTT010000466.1, read on the forward strand.
AATAAAAATTAATGAAGATGAAGTAAAAGCATTGGAACACAATTATTATCATTTTGAAGAGGGGGGCCATTTTTTACCCACCGAACACCCTTATGCAAATGATCTGGATGTTTTTGGCAGGGCCTCCCTTTTTCAATATTGCAACCGCACCACATCCGATATAGGTGGCAATACATTATCGCATTGGCTTTTGCAACCTGCAAGTGTAGATATTATTTTACAAAGGCAAACTGCAGTAAAAGAATTAACTGCTACAACTGAATGGCGGCAGCAATTACAGGCTTATGGCGCAGTACAAAAAATAACTACGGCAACGCAAAACCGCCTGCAAGGTTGGTTACAAAGTAAACCCCATTTTATAAATAACCCAATTTGGAAACTATTGCAATATGCCGTGCCTGCAATTATTGTATTAATTATTGCATTAAATATTGCAGATGTAATTACTGATGTGGTAAGAAATATTTTTTTAGCATCATCGGCATTAATTGCTTTTGTGATGGCAAAAAAAATTGCCCCATTGCATGAGCAGGTAAGTAAAATGGCCGATGAATTATCGGTATTGGCAGAAAGTGTAAAATTAATTGAGCAAACTAATTTTAATACCCCGCTTTTAAAAAATTTACAATCAAAATTTATTGCAGAAAACAGTAAAGCCTCAACACAATTAAAACAACTAAAAAAGATTGTAGAGAGATTGGATTTACGATTGAACCCAGTGGTTTTTATTCCGCTGGCAATAATTTTACAATGGGATATACAGCAGGCAATGGCCTTAGAAAAATGGAAACAACGCAACCAGCAAAATATTAATGAATGGTTTGATGCCATTGGGGATTTTGAAACACTCAACAGTTTTGCTACTTTATCATTTAATCATCCGCAATGGTGTTTTCCTGCTTTTAAAGAAAATCATTTTTATATTGAAGGAGAAAATATTGGGCATCCGCTTATTAATGCAAGTAAAAGGGTAAACAATAATATAGCTATAAATACCCGTGAAAAATTAATGCTTATAACCGGAAGCAATATGGCTGGTAAAAGCACTTACCTGCGTAGCATTGGAGTTAATACCGTTTTAGCAATGGCCGGAGCCACTGTTTGTGCAACTGCATTTACTTTATCGCCTGTACAAATTATAAGCAGTATGCGTATTGCCGATAGTTTAGAAGAAAGCACCAGCACTTTTTATGCAGAATTAAAAAAACTAAAAGCCATTATTGATAAAGTAAATGCCGGCGAAAAAATATTTATTTTATTAGATGAAATTTTAAGGGGCACCAATTCTTTAGACCGCCATACCGGCTCGGTGGCATTGGTAAAGCAATTGATAAAACACAAAGCCGCCAGCATTATTGCTACGCATGATGTAGAGCTGGCAAAACTAAAAGAAACTTATCCTGCAAATATTTTAAATTATCATTTTGATGTGCAAGTGGAAAATGAGGAATTATATTTTGATTACAAATTGAAAGAAGGTATTTGCACCAGTTTAAATGCATCGATATTGATGAAGAAGATTGGAATAGAATTGTAGGATATCAGATTGCGAATGAAAAATGTCGAATATTTTTAAGATTGAAGTTTATTGTTCTATTTCACACTTAAAAATATTCGACATTTTATATTTAAACATTCGAAGTTTAAAATAATTCTATATTTATTTACAGTCTGTACTTATTGTTTTGCCCCATCCAAACCAGTCGTTACCATTGGCATACAACATTAAACCTAATAACAACACCATGCCTGCCAACTGTGCATACTCCAAAAATTTTTCGTTGGCTTTACGACCGGTAATCATTTCGTACAAAGTAAATACTACATGACCCCCATCCAAAGCTGGTATGGGTAGCAAATTCATAAACGCTAATGCTATTGAAATAAAAGCTGTAAATAACCAAAACGTTTCCCAATCCCAAGTACCGGGCAATCCATTTGTCATTCCTTTAAAACCACCTAACCCTTTATATGCACCGGTTTCTGGCTTAAATATCATTTTAAACTGATCTACATAAGAGCTTAGTGATTTAACGGCTTTGCTTACACCTGCCGGAAAAGACTGCAATAAAGTATAAGGCGTATTTTGTAATTTATACACATTCATACTATCGTATTGCATACCTGATAATGAATAAATTCCAATTTTACCATTACAATCTGCTATTACATTACAGGTAACCGTATCTTTTCCCC
>JAYSTT010000467.1:0-2692 GCA_043719495.1 Ferruginibacter sp.
ATTGAAAAGCTTTTAAAGATTCAGGCTGTATCCAGCATCCAGCATCCAGTATCAAGTATCCAGTAGCATATTATCAATTAGCCTGACATCCCCTAAAAAGGCTGCAGCAAGGGCAACCGCTTTGGTTTTACCATCCAGGTTATTCAGTAATGCAAGCGTAGCGGCATCAGCTATTTCAATATAATCAACTTTAAAACCTGCATTGGTTAAAATCTTAACTGCAGCATGTTTTAAACCGTTTAAATCGCCCGGCTTTATATTATTTTTTAAAAATGACAATGCATCAAATATTTTTAAAGCCTTCTTTCTATTAACATCAGTTAAACGTACATTTCTACTGCTCATGGCAAGCCCATCGGCTTCCCTTAGGGTTGGGCAGATATTGATAGTTGTTTTAAATTTCTTAAGCTCAATCAATCTTTTTATAACCATGCATTGCTGGTAATCTTTTTGTCCCAGGTATAATTCATCGGCCGCGATGATGTTCAATAATTTATCCATTACCAGGCAAACTCCCTGAAAATGCCCCGGCCTGTATTTACCTTCCAAAACGGTTTCCAGATAACCCAAATCATAGTTTTCGGCATTTTCAATACCTGTTGGATACATTTCCGAAACAGAAGGCAAAAAAAGTACATCGCAGCCGTTTTTTTCAAGTGCATCAATATCTTTCTCAATAGTACTGGGGTAATTATCAAAATCTTTGGCATCATTAAATTGTGCAGGATTTACAAAAATGCTGCAAACAGAAACGGCATCATCTTTTTTTGAGATGTTCAGCAATGAAATATGCCCCTTGTGCAAAGCCCCCATCGTTGGGATAAAACCAATGTGTTTACCCCATTCTTTGCTTTTTATCAGGTAAGCTTCAACATCGTCCGTCTTTTTAAATAGTATCATATTGGTATCAATTACGCCTATAATGCCTGTTGAATCCTGTTTTCCAGAATAAATATCGTATTTTTGCAGCCGTTTCTTAAATATTACAGCAACAAACCAAGCAAATGAGTACAAAGAAAAGAATTTTATTTATTGCAAATGAAATGTCGCCTTACCTGGAACTTACTGATTTTGCAGAGATTGTAAATAAACTTGCAGTAAAATCTAATGACAGCGGTATGGAAGTGCGTTGTATTATGCCCAGATTTGGTGTAATTAATGAAAGAAGGCACCGGTTGCATGAGGTTGTTCGCCTGTCGGGCATTAATGTAACTATTGATAATGATGACTATCCGTTGATCATTAAAGTAGCATCGCTGCCCAATGCCCGGTTACAGATTTACTTTTTGGATAACGATGATTACTTTAAGAGGAAATCAATTTTTACAGATGAAAAGGAAAACTGGTTTGATGATAATGGATTAAGGACTGTATTATTTTGCAAAGGCGCTTTAGAAACCGTAAAGAAATTTGGCTGGCCGCCCGATATTATTCATTGCAGTGGCTGGATGACCGGGTTGATACCTATGTTTATAAAAAACGCTTACAAAAAGGAACCGGTGTTCAGCAACAGTAAAATTATTTATACCATTGGTCAAAATACTTTTAAAGAAAAGCTGGAAAAAGATTTTTTACAAATGGCCACCATTAATGACCATATTACGAAAAAAGAACTGGAGCCATTTAAGGATTTAAATAACACAGCCATGTTTAATGGCGGCGCTACCTATGCCGATGCCATTACTTTTGGTGCTGAAAAAGTTGATAAAAAATTAGTTGAACAATATGCTAAAGTGAAAGGGAAAAAAGTGCTGAAGTTCGATGCCGAAAGTGATTTAACAGACTATTTGCAATTGTATGCCGAACTTGCGAAATAGAAATCTAACCGCATTTCATAAAACTATTACTGTGCAAAAACGTATTCTACCCATAGCTATTACCGCTATAATCATTATTTCACTTATTGGCTGGAGCTGTACCAAACTGGACACCACTGATATTGGCGGCGACCAATTGCCGGCTGTTGACAACGTTCACACTTTTGATACTACGTTACTTATCAACTCTACGCAGGGATATTTTACCGATACCACTACCGCTGTTGGTGTAGGAGAGGATCATGCAGTGGGCTCTATATTTAATGATCCTATTTTTGGGCGTACCACTGCTAATATTTTCATGCGGGTAAAACCGTCTTTTTATCCTTTTTATTTTGGAAATGCAGGCGATACGCTGGTTTCGGTAGATTCAGTTGTGCTATGCCTGAAATACACAGGTTTTTGGGGCGATAGTACGAATAATGTTCAACTGGAAGTTAAAGAAGTGATTGATAACCAGTTCAGGGATTCTTTTGCCAGGCTTAACCGGATTAACTACCAACCAGTTTTAGGAGCAACCCTTGGGTCAAGGGGTTTTGACAGCCGGAGATTAGCAGATACCTTAAGATATACCAACGGAAAAAATTATAGCGTAAATAGTATTAGGATAAAGCTTAGCCAGGCATGGGCTAACCAGTTGTTCGGGCGTGACACTACCTCAACTGCAGGCAACAATGCTTTCCGCAACGATTCGATATACAGGCGACTTTATAACGGACTTGCGGTAGTAGGAAATGGAGGAAACGGGCTGTTGTATGTGAATATTGCAGACACAGCTACCAAACTTGAGATACATTACAAAAAAAGAAAAAGCGGAGTGATAGATACAGCTTATTCATCCTTTAGGATAAACACTTCCTACACCGACATCGCCA
>JAYSTT010000468.1:0-2688 GCA_043719495.1 Ferruginibacter sp.
TTGTGCCCCCTTTTGCCACTACTGTTAAATACTACTTTAATAAAAGCAGTTTCACCGGGCATAATTGGTTTTTCAGGCTTTTCCGATACGGTACATCCGCAACTGGTGCTGGTATTAAAAACCATTAATGGATTGGCACCCGAGTTTTTAAACCGGAAATTGTATTCTACTTTTTCGCCTTCGGTAATAGTACCAAAGTTGAAGGCACTGTCTATAATTTGTACCGTAGTATTGTTTTTCATAGCCTCTGTTTCAGCTAATTTCTTCTGCTCATTTTTAAGAGAGTCAGTTTTAGAATCGTCCGAAATTTTGTCTTTTCTTTTTACATCGCAAGAAAAAAGAATTGAAGGAATTGCTATGCACAAAAAATATCTTTTCATTATAAAATTATTTTTGCAAAGTTATTTACAAGGTGCTGTTTTTATAACTTTTTTTGAGAATTTTATTTTGCAGCGTAAGTTCTTTATGAATATTATCTAAAAGACCATTTACAAACTGGCCGCTTTGCAAGGTGCTGTATTCTTTTGCCAGATCTATATATTCGTTAATAGTAACTTTTGTAGGGATGGTTTCAAAAAATAAAAATTCACTGATACCCATTTGTAAAATTATTAAATCCAAAGCAGCAATACGGTCGGCATCCCAGTTTTTTAATTTTGGTTTTATTAACTCAAGCGTTACTGCAGTTTTTTCTAATGTAGTTTGCAGGAGGCTTTTGGCAAATTCTAATTTTTCTTTACTCAGCACCGGGCCAAAATCGTAGCTTCCCGGCTTTTGTAAAAAATTAAGTACCAGTTGTTCCATCATTTCTGCATCATCATCCCAGTTAATAAAATGTTCTTCCAGGTGGCTTATAAAATTTTCGTTGGGCAACAGCAGCGTACCAAAAATAAATTCCAGCATTTCTTTTTCGCTCTTTTTATCCCTTCCCTGTGTTTCAATATATTCTTTGTATTCCGGTGACTGGGTTAATTGCAGATATATTTTTTTTAAGAGATCGGCATCAAGCGTGTACTTTAATTTTAAATCTGCCACAGCAGCATTAAAGCCGGGTTGTTCTACTATTTTCCACAGAATTTCATTACCGGCAATTTTGGTATTTACTGTTAAATCTGCTGCGGAGGGTAAGTTTTTTGATGCCCTTTGCCTGGCTGATGTCTCGGAGTAACGGGCAACTTCGGTAATAAAATAAATTAAATAAATAAAAAGCTGGCGGCTTAATTCTAATTTTTTATTGAGTATACTAAGCGGTTCGCCGGGTTTTACTTCTCCGCTCATACTGTCAATACTGTATAGGGTCTGCATCACTTTTACCCGGATATTTCTTCTGCTAATCATGCTCTAAAGAACTTTAGGGCGCAAATGTAAAGCAAAAACAAATTAAACCAGCATGGAATGGTTAATTCTTAATAGACATTTGTTTTTAATCATAATAATAATTGACAATAAAATAATCTGTAACTATTTTAATATAACTTTCATCAGCTTTCTAAATTATTTAGAGCCATTAATTATGATTTGAAAATAAAATCTCCTAACTTTAAACAACATTTTTACTATTAAACTTTCAGCATATGAAAAAGTTACTTTCACTTCAGTATTTACTGATATTGGTTATTTTTCTATCAGTATCTAATTCCTCCTGCAATTACATGAAAGAAAAAAAGAACAACAATAATCTTACCTTAAAGGAAGGGAATGGCGAAGACCGTATGACTGATTTTGAAGGTGCCAGGGAATATGAATTTAATATGTTGAAGAATCCGCTAACAGGAAAAATTCCAGAAGGGGTTTATGAAGCAGAACTGCAACAGGCAAGACAGGTATTGGCAAAACAAGAGTTAAATGGAGTAACTACCCTTAATAGCTATTCTTTTCAGGGGCCTAATAACCTGGGTGGCAGAACAAGGACTATAGCTTATGATGTAAGGTTTAATGGTACATCTAACCAGATTATACTTGCAGGCGGAGTAAGCGGTGGTGTTTATAAATCTACTGATAATGGTGCAACCTGGGTTCGTAAAAGTCCAGCCGGACAGCATTTCAGTTGTACCAGTATTGCTCAAGATACCCGTATTGGTTTTCAGGATACCTGGTATTATGGTGTTGGCGAAGCAAGTGGTAATTCTACCAGTGGCGGGGCTGGTTCTTTTTATCTAGGTAATGGCGTTTATAAATCTACAGATAATGGTGAAACGTGGGCCAGGCTTGCTGCTTCAAATACTGGCCCCCTGGAAACATTTGGTACTGGGGCTGATGCCATTCAAAAGGTGATTGTTGACCCCACAGACGGTAATGTTTATGTAGCATGTCTCGCCAAAATAATGCGGTCAGTTGATGGAGGTACAACATGGGTTAATGTTTTATTTGGTACGTTAGCAAATTCAAGTCAATCTACTGATATTGTAGTAAGCAGTACCGGAAGATTATATGCTTCTCTTAGCGGAACTGTCATTAGCGGAGAAGATGGTGTATGGGCGTCTCCCCCAGGTGCTACCTCTGGTGATCCTGGTACCTGGACACAAATTGCAGGTGCTGGTGCAGGCGGTTCACCTGCAGGATGGAATTTTGAAGCAGCTTCAATGAGTCCACCAACTGCTGGCGGTTATGGAAGAGTGGTTTTAGCTATTGCACCAAGTGCCGAAAATTTATTATATGCCATGTATTGGAGTAATGTTAATTCCACTT